>NZ_DAWDDM010000134.1:0-5152 GCF_052354645.1 Catenibacterium sp. | reverse complement strand
ACATATGACTTAGATAAATATCGTGATGTATTAAGAGGCTTCTATATTAATATGGAAGAAGAACTTCCAGGCCCACTTGTATTCACTACAGATGAAGTCATTGACACAATCAAGCATATGGATGAAATCACTGAAAAATATGCAGACCGCTATGTAAAGTTCTATGACAAGTTCTGTGGCTGGGAAGATGGTCATTCTTCACAGAGAGTTGTTGAGACAGTATTTGAAAAGAATTAGCCTTCCTTTACAGGGAGCTTTTTCTTTGTATCAGTTTGATTGACTAGGACAGTCATTCTCATTATAATAGACCCTAACAAAGGAGAAATTATCATGAAATTGATTAAGAAAATACTAGGTAAAATGATTCGTTTATTATATCGAATTGTTTATCGCTTCATACCGTGTGATGATCATACAATCTTATTTATATCTTTCCATGGTCGTGGCTATACAGATAATCCTAAGGCATTACACCAATATATCAGTGATCATAAAGAATATGCCTCATATCGCTGTATATATGCGATTAAGCATCATAAAGAAAAAAATCTCACTATTCCAAATGCGAAGATTATTGAATACTTCAGTATTCCTTATTTCTTTTATCTTGCAAGAAGTAAATATTGGATTTCTAACTGTAAGCTTCCTAAATATGTGCTGAAGAAGGATAACCAGGTTTACTTGCAAACCTGGCATGGTACACCTTTAAAGAAGCTTGCTCATGATATTGAAGTGCCAGAAGGGACAACATTCTATCGTTCTGGCATGTCTATAGAAGAAATGCGTGCAACTTATGACAATGATGTCTCTAAATACAACTATATGATTTCTCCAAGTGCTTTTACTACAGAAGTCTTCCAGACATCTTTTAGAATCAATAAGGAAAGATTGATTGAAACAGGCTACCCAAGAAATGATATATTATCTAACTATACAAAAGAATATGTAGAAACTATTAAAAATAGAATGCATCTTCCTCACGATAAAAAGATCTTACTCTATGCACCTACATGGCGTGATAACTCATTTAATATGAAGGGCTATACATTTAAATTAGAAGTTAACTTCAAGAAATGGCAGGAAGTATTAGGGGATGAATATATTGTTGTATTTAAACCTCATTATTTGATTGTGAATGATTTTAACTTAGATGAAGTGAAAGACTTCGTTTATTATGTAAATCCTCAGGAAGATATTGCGGATTTATACTTAATTGCAGATGCGTTAGTGACAGATTACTCAAGTGTCTTCTTTGATTACGCGATATTAAAAAGACCAATCTATTTCTATATGTATGATCTAGAAAACTATCGTGATGAATTAAGAGGATTCTATCTAGATATTTATAAAGATCTTCCTGGAGAAGTCATTACAGATGAAAATACATTACTTCAGAAGATTCATACACATGACTTTGACTATGACCGTTTAATAGGCTTCAATGAACGTTTTAATAATCATGAAGATGGACAGGCCAGCAAACGTGTCATTGATATACTATTAGGTGAACAGCATGGGGCTTAAGAAAATTGTATTAAACATCATTCTTTCATTCGTGAACATCTTTGTATCACTTATTCCTATTAAAAAGAATCAAATTGCATTTGTTTCATTAGAAGACAATGTTTTAAGAGATGATTTCTTAGATATCTATAATCATCTTGATACATCTCATTATTCTATTAAAACAGTACTCATTCATTATGATAAAAAATCAGTATGGAATGATTTCTTATATCTCCTTAACTGCATTAAACAGATTATTGTGATTAATACATCCCATATCGTACTAATTAATGACAATAACTATGTTGTCTCTCATTATAAGAGACAAGGTGTTAAGGTTATTGAAGTATGGCATGCCACAGGAGCTATTAAGAAGTTTGGAAATGCGATTAAAAGACAATATCCTATTAATAACTATGACTATGTTATTGCGAATAGTGATTATTGGGTAGAACCTTATTCTCTTGCTTTCTCTGTAGATAAAAACAACGTACTTGTAACAGGTATGCCACGTGTCGATCATTTATTTGATGAAACGTATAAAGAAGAAGCAAAAAAGAACTTCTATCTCAAGTATCCAAAATTAAAAAATAAGAAGATATTACTTTATGCACCTACATTTAGAGGAAATATTTATAAAGGATTTAAAGCAGTTGATTTTGATTCAAAGAAGCTTATGTCTTTGCTGGATGAAGATACAGTTCTACTTTATAAATATCATCCACTTATGCATAGTATCCCGATTGAAGAAAATGAACGTATATTTAATATGAATCATGAGAATACTTATGATTTATTTATTGTAAGTGATGCGCTTATTTCTGATTTTTCTTCTATTATCTTTGATTATTCTATTCTAGATAAGCCGTTGTATTTTTATGTGCCTGATTTAAAGGAATATATGCGTCATTTAGGATGTTTTGTAGACTATAAGAAGGAAATGCCTGGTCCATTATGTTATAATGAAGATGAATTAGTAGATGCAATACATTCTAATAAACATTATGATATTAAAGCATTTAAGAATAAGTTCTTTAAATATCAGGATGGAAAGAATGTAGAACGTATCATCTCATTCATAGAACAATTAATCAAGGAGGATTAATTATGAATATTTCAATGATTAAACAACGTGCAAGAGAAATTGCACGCTTCAACAAAGCAAGTTTATCACGTATCTGCTTGATCATAGGTGTTATTTCAGCATTCCCTAGCTTACTTGATTCGGGTAATGGGGTGATGTATATCATTTATTTGGTTATTTCAGCGTTATTACTTACAGTAGAACAAGGACATGTTGTAGCAGGACTTAAAGTTGTTACTGATCGTGAACAAGAATTATCCGATAATGATGGTGTCTATGGTCTAGTTAACTGGATTGAATACGTACCAACTTATCTTACAAAAGTACTTGTAAATTTCGTTATAATATCTATTTTTGTAGCACTTATTGTGGTATGCTCTCTTGGTTCTTTTGGTGGCTTATTTGCGCTATTTAGTGATCCTTATAGAGTTTCACCTATTACGGGTGTTGTTTCAGGTTTATCAGCACTAAGTGCGATATTATTGTTTGTGTTGCTCTTTGCCTTCGCATTTGTAATGATCTGGGTTAATTTACGTATGTTTGCGATGACATACCTACATCAGGAATATGGTATTAAAGGCTTTGGGGCGCTTAAAGAATCATTCACATTAATGAAAGGTCATTGCGCGGATTTATTATTAATCAATCTTTCATTTATTGGATGGATTCTTCTATGTGCCATCATTAGTGGTATGATTGGTGGCGTATTTGGTGATAATGGTATTGCAGGATTGACTGGTTCAATTTTAAGCGCAGCAGTAGCGGCTTATACATATCAGCCTGCTTATATTACTGTACAGGCATTATTTTATAAAGAAATTGCTTATAAGTTCTATGATGAAGGGAGAATCTAATGAGACAAAAAAATGATCGTTTTACTAGAAGACTTTCAGGTCAGGAATTAGTACTTGGATGTCTGATTCTACTTCCTTTATTCTTTTATTGTAATAGTTATATTGGTAGTGCGATTGTAAAGTGGACAATCTTAACATTTAACCTTTCAATCACTTCAACAAATGCGAATATTTGGTTAAATTTTGTGGTAGATTTGATTACTGCACTTGTTGCAGTAATCATCTTAAGAAAGTTCATCAAACGTCAATGGAAGGATTTCATGAATAACAAGCTATCTATTATTGTTGCTGGATGCTTTCTAGGATTCTTCCTTAATATTTGTGCTAATGCGATTGGAAGTAGTATAGTTAAGCTATTTGTGGATCAATCATCAAGTGTGAATCAGCAACAGGTAGAATCACTCACTAAAAGTATTCCTGCTGTTATGTTCTTTGTGACAGGATTCCTAGCACCTATAGGAGAAGAATTAATCTTTAGAGGTGTTATTTTTACAGGTCTACGTAAATATAATAGATTCTTAGCTTATGTGGTCTCTGCCTTCTTATTTGGCTTTATTCATGTTATGAATTCAGTCTTTGCAGGTAATATCTTTGAAATGGTACAGATGATACCGTATGCTTGCTCAGGACTAGTTTTTGCGTATATTTATGAAAGTACAGATAATATTTGGGCTTCTATTCTTACACATATGACAAACAATATATTTGCGTTATTAGTCATCTTGTTCTAAACAAAAATTGGATAATAGAAATCAAGTGAAAATTTAAAAAATATATCAATAATTTTTTATGGTTTTTACTGCATGCTGAAAACCCCTGAAGAAAAAGCGCTTTTTTTCAGGGTGGTTTAGGTGTATAATCTGGGTGTTATTTATTGTACTGGTATAACTCACCAGTTTTGCACATGCTATAAATTATTCGTACTAATTTACTGGCACATGCAGTCTTGGCGGCTTTCGAACACATAGGGTTTGATTGCTGCTTTTTCTTTATATAGAAATCCTTAATACTATTATTATCTCTTTTAAGCCTTATAGAACACGTTACAGCCAGATATAATAAACACCTTAATCGTTTATTGCCTTTTTTAGTAATGTGCATATGATCCCCATCATCCTGTCCACTTTCACTGATTCTTGGATCCAGTCCGGCAAAGGCTACTAGCTCATTCTTCTTTTTGAATCTTGTCATATCACCTAGTTCTGCAATAATACGTGCAGCTAGGTTATCTCCAATACCTGGAATAGATTTGATTATACTAAAGTCAGGTAGTTCCTGTGCTAGCTTAATCATTTCACCAATGGTTCTTTCAGCTTCTGCCATATCTTCTTTTAATTTCTTGATGAATCTCTGAAGTATTAATACTTCAATATCATCCTTATCACATCCTGAATAGATGGTTTTAGAATACTCTATTGCCTTGTCAGCCATTGTATCACTTGCTGCCTGACGATGACATGTTTTACTCTGAATCACTTTAGATACAGTATTAATCTTTTTTTTCTGAAGCATTTCTGGATGTGGATATTTTTCAATGACAGTTAAAGAGACAGGACTATACAGATCATCAAAAAGCGTATCATAGCCTGGAAATACAATATCCAGCTGAGCTCTGAATGCAACCTTATCCTTTCTTATATGAACCAATATATCCTCATAATAGCGTGATAATTACATCAGTTCATGATATATCGTTTCTGTTTTATGA
>NZ_DAWDDM010000133.1:0-5185 GCF_052354645.1 Catenibacterium sp. | reverse complement strand
TGTAGTAATTCTACACAGACATGACTACCAATATAACCTGCACCACCTGTAACTAGTACGTTCATATTTATTCCTCCACTACTTTACAACCGCCAAGTTTTCTTACTTTAAGTACATGACAGCTGCCTTCTCCAAATAATTTTTCAATTTCTTTCTTATACTCTGGGACAAAGTCATTTTCTACAAATGCCTGAATTGTACCTGCGAATCCACCACCATGTACTCTAGATACACCATGGTCTCCTAATACGATTTCACTTAATGCTAGACCTGCAGAAACTGCCTGATGCTTATAATCAAAGTCTGCATAAACATTCTGTAAGAACTTATAGCTTGAGTTACCAGATTCCTTGATTAACTTCTTGAATAAGTCAAAGTCATCATTGTTTAATGCTTCTACAATCTGAGGTACTCTCGCATTTTCCTTGAAGAAATGAATAGCTCTTAGAATTTCTCTATCATTCTTGACTGCATCTCTCACATCAGCAAGATGATCAAAGAATTCCTTTTCATCTACTTCTCTTAAGAATTCCTTACCAAAGTAATGAGCGACATCCTTCATTTCAGCAGGAATAGCACCATATGCATCTGTTAAGTCTGCATGGCTTCCCTTTGTATCAACGATACATAAACTATGATCATATTTAGAGAAGTCTACATCTACATGATTTACAACAGGATGCTCTGTATCCTTGAAATCAATAGAGATCAATCCACCAACAGCACATGCACACTGGTCCATTAATCCACAAGGCTTACCAAAATAAACATTTTCAGCATACTGACCTACTTTTGCGATAGTGACCATATCGATGCTCATATCATTGTATAAACCATCAATGATTGTTCCGATGATTGTTTCAAAAGCAGCTGAACTAGATAAACCAGCTCCTACTAATACATCACTAGTAATGAATGCTTTGAAACCACCGATATTGTAACCTAGTTCTTTAAGTTTAGAGACAACACCTCTGATTAGTCCTTCTGAAGTACCTTCTTCTTCATCCTTCTTATCTAAATCATTTAAATAGATTGGCTTAATATTAAAGCTGTCAGATACAACATTGATTACATCATCCTGTCTAGCCACTACACCAATCGCATCTAAGTTGATTGAACCGGCTAATACACAACCATGCTGATGGTCTGTATGGTTACCTGAGATTTCACTTCTACCTGCAGCACTGTAGATGCTGACATTTTCATCACCATAAAGTTCAATGAACTTATCTAATGCATTGGCATATCTATCTTTCTGATAATCTACAAGACTTGCATCTTCATATAAGTCTTTCAACATTTCATCATATTTATTAGTTTTAAATTCTTCTTTTAATAAGCTTGCTTTCATTTTGTTACCTCGAATGTATATACTGTTTCTTCTTTAAATTTTTTATTTGCCTTTAAGATGACCTTTGGATTTTCTTCTTTATGAATACTGTCTGGTAAATAACTTGTTTCAATACATAATGCATCTTGTGGATACATAGTGTATCCATATTTATCTAACTGTCCATCTAAATAGTTTGCACTATATACCTGTGCTGATGGATATGTAGTAGATACAGTTAATTTAATACCAGTTTCTGGAGAATAAAGTTCTGCCTGATTTTTATCTGTATTAAATACAAATGGATGATCATAACCACGGGCTGTGATTAACTGTGGATGATTGTCTTTGATACAGTCTCCAATCACTTTTTCACTTCTAAAGTCAAATGGAGTATTTGTGACATCTAATAATTCACCTGTATATAATCCATCACCATCAACACAGCCTACTTCATCAGCATTGAGTTTTAATACATGATTATGAACACCTGATGCATGTCCATTTAAGTTGAAATATGAATGGTTTGTGATATTGATAATTGTATCCTGATCACTTGTTGCTTCATAGCGCATATGAAGTGATGTTCCTTCGATTGTATAATAAGCATAGAAATCTAATGTACCTGGATAGCCTTCTTCACCATCTTTAGATACATAGTGGAACTTGACACCATCTTCAATAAATTCATAATCAAATACCTTGTAAGAAAATCCTTCAATACCACCATGTAATGAGTTAGGACCATTATTAATAGGAACATTATAAGTCTTCCCATTTAATGTGAAAGTTCCCTTCTCAATACGGTTGCATACTCGTCCTACCAAAGCACCAAGATATGTACCATCTCTCTTCTGGTAATCTGATACTTCAGGGAAGCCTAATACACAATCACATGGATTTCCTTCTTTGTCCTTCACTACAGCTTTAAGTAGTGTGCAGCCAAAGTTTGTGACTTCTACATAGAAGTCTTTGTTTTCTAAGCCGATGACAACAATATCGTCATCTAATTCTTTCTTAATTTCTACCATAAGCCCTCCACGAAGCGACTGAATCCTTCAATTCCTTCATCAGTCATTTTATATACACCAGCATCTTCTAATACTGCTACAAACTTCTTAGTGACTTCTACTTCTAGGAATTTATCAACATCCTCGTAGTCACAACTCTTAAGATATTTGTACCAGTCTGCATGCTTCTGTAATGATTCATTTGAATCAAAATCCGCATTACCTAATAGACACTGTTTGATATCTTCTAATTCGTTCTTTAATCTTGCAGGAAGAACAGCTAAGCCCATTACTTCAATCAAGCCGATGTTTTCCTTCTTAATGTGGTGATGCTGTGCATGAGGGTGGAAGATTCCTAATGGGTATTCTTCAGTCGTACGGTTATTTCTAAGTACTAGATCTAACTGATACTTTCCGTCCTTCATACGTGCAATTGGTGTTACTGTGTTATGTCTTACACCATCTGTATATGCAATGATATCTAGTGATTCATCACTATAATCAATCCACTTTTCAAGAATAACATCAGCCAAAGCAATGATTTTTTCTTTGGAAGTAGAGGTAAGTCTTAGAGTTGACAATGGCCAATACAACATATCTACCTGTACCTGGTCATGTTCATAACTCTTGATAACTTTTGCATCTTCCATAGGAAAATGATGACGACCGCCTTGGTAGTGATCGTGGGTAAGGATAGAACCACCTACGATTGGTAGATCAGCGTTACTTCCCAACATATAATGAGGGAACTTATCTACAAATGCGAATAGATGCTCGAATGTATTGTGGTCAATTTTCATTGGCTGATGTTTTTCATTAAATACGATACAGTGTTCATTGTAGTAAACATAAGGTGAATACTGTAGGTAATAGCGATGACCTGCAAGGTCTAGTGGAATGATACGATGATTCTGTCTCGCAGGATGCTTCATATTACCTGCAAATCCAACGTTTTCTTTACATAATAAGCAAAGAGGATAGTTTGTAGATTTGATATTTTTTGCAGCTGCAATCGCTTTAGGATCCTTTTCTGGTTTAGAAAGGTTAATAGTAATCTGAATATCACCATATTTAACATAATGGTTAAACTTGATATTCTTATCAATACGTGATTTACGAATATAGTTACTACTAATACTTAAATCATAGAAGTAGTCTGTTGCTTTTTCTGGAGATTCATTATAAAGAGTGTTGAACTTATTTACTACTTCACTAGGACGAGGCATGAGGCAGTTCATAAGTCTTGTATCAAATAAATCTTTTTCAGTCACAGAATCTGAAATCATACCTTTTTCTACTGCATAGTCAAGAATATGATCAATGATATCCTGTGCTGTTTCTAATTTTTCATCGATTTCTTCTAGTTCAAATTCATCTAACTGAAGTAAGTCTAAAATTAAATTTGCGGCATAGTACAAATCATCTGTACCGATCATGCCTTTTTGTAACGCAAAGTTGAGTAATCTGTTAATCTGATGGTTCATTATGGGTTCTCCTCTTTTTTATTTTGTTATTTTCTTCATCTACTATGATAAACCTTTTAGTAAAATAATCAATACTTTTTTAAGTATTTTTACTATTTTGTTTACTTGTTATTTTACTAAAATAAAAAAGAGAAGTTTTATTACTTCTCCCTGCATGAATTTCTAATAACTAATTGACATGGTAATTGTATTCTACATGGATAGCTGATATCCTCTTCTGTGATCATTCTATGTAACAACGAAGCCCCCATCTCTCCCATCTCACTTGAAGGTGCATAGACAGTAGATAATGTAGGTCGTGTGAAGTTACATGCATCCACATCATTGAATCCCATAATAGACACTTCTTCTGGAACCTTGATTCCTGCATCTAATAAAGCCTGCATAGCACCCATCGCAAGAGGATCATTGGCACAGAATATTGCGGAAGGTATTTTTCCTTCTTCAATCACACGATTCATGACAGAATAACCTTCATCTCCAGTCATTTCATGACCGGTTGTAAATATCTCATATTTTATTCCTAAATATTCACAATATTTAATAAAGCTTTTCTTCCTAGAAATTGTTTGTAAAGACATCTCATCATATTCATTTCTTCCCATAAAACCAATCGTTTCATGTCCCTGCGAATGAAAATAGTTGACTACTTTACACATTGCGTCATCAAAATCCAATGAGATACAGACATTTGTGATAGGAGACAAATCCATATCCAGCAAAACAATTCTACTAGATAACTTACTAAATGTATCAAGATACTTCTTTTCAAACTTTCCAATACAAATAATACCATCCACACCTTCTAATACCTGTTTCATATTCATATCATCATATCTTACTTTTGTAGAAGCCATCTTTTCTTTTCTTAAATATTTCTCTACACCCTGTAAAATAGATAAGAAATAAGTATCTCTAAATTCCTGTTCAAATGTATAACACTGGATAATACCTATATTAAATGTTTTCTTCTTTTCTTTTGATTTTAAGGAGTAATTGAGTTCACTAGCCACTCTTAATATCTTCTCTTTTGTCTCAGGTAAAACCTTCAATGTTTTATCTTCATTTAATACTCTTGATACAGTTGCGATAGATACATCAGCTGCTTTCGCAACATCCTTAATTGTAGCCATTTATTTTTCCTCCTCAATATTACTATAATAATTAATATATCACAATCTAGATAAAATGAGGTAAAATTTTTAGTAATATTTTAACCAATTTTAACGATATATTATTTTTCCCTTATTTTCATTGTATATATCAAACATTTTTCTACCTTGCCTATAATTTCTTCATTTTTTTATTGACGAGTGTATTTCTACATGGTATTATAGGTGAGCAGTCAAGAAATGGGCCTG
>NZ_DAWDDM010000132.1:0-5289 GCF_052354645.1 Catenibacterium sp. | reverse complement strand
GCATTGACTAAATATTTGTACTATACTTAGACCCAACAAAGGCGAAGACGAGGAGAGTAATCTATGACAGAGACTCTAGCGAGTAAGTGATTGGTGGAAGACTTACAGTTAAGTGATAGATGAAGAACACCTCTGAGCTGTCTACCCAAAGCATAATGCAAGTAGGCTAGAACGTTCTTTCAGCGACGTTACCGCTGGCGGGTATCGCATGCTCTTTGAAGTATGTCTGTACTTAGTTATAGACTCAACGACTTAGTAAGATACTCGCACCACAAAGCGAGTTTTTTTTGACTCAAGTATAGGAGGAAAATGTAAATGTGTGGTTTTCTAACAATGGGTTCTACAGAAGTAGAGATTGATGTATTTGATGAAGCTTTAGGAAAGATTGAAGGTAGAGGTCCTGATATGATTGAGACTTCTAGATTATTTGATAAGACTTTTGGTTTCAATAGATTAGCTATTATGGATTTAAGTGAAAATGGTATGCAGCCATTTTCTGATGATCATACTATTGTGGTATGTAATGGAGAAATCTATAACTACCCAGAATTAAAGAAGAATATTATGGATGAATATACTTTCAAGTCTTCTAGTGACTGTGAAGTATTAATTCCTTTATATAGAAAATATGGTTTAGATACACTTGTAAGATATTTAGATGGTGAATATGCATTCTGTTTATATGATGCAGATACTGATAAGATGATGGCTGCCAGAGATCCAATTGGTATTCGTCCAATGTTTTATGGATATACTGAAAAAGGCACTATCGCATTTGGTTCTGAAGCCAAAGCTTTAATGCCTGTCTGTAAAGAAATTATGCCTTTCCCACCAGGACATTATTATGATGGGGAAAAGTTTGTATGCTTCAATGATGTGGCTGATGTGAAATTAATGCATAATGATGATGTAGAAACAATTGCCTTGAACCTACGTGTTAAATTAATTGAAGCCGTTAAGAAGAGATTACAGAGTGATGCCCCTGTTGGTTATTTATTATCTGGTGGTTTAGATTCATCATTAGTATGTGCGATTGGTCAGCGTATTACTGATACACCTATTAAGACATTTGCGATTGGTATGGAAACAGATCCTATTGATTTAAAGTATGCGAAAGAAGTCGCTAAATTCTTAGGTACTGATCATACAGAAGTTATTATGACTAAAGAAGATGTATTAGGTTCTTTAAGAGAAGTCATTCGTACATTAGAAACTTGGGATATTACGACTATTCGTGCAAGTATTGGTATGTATCTTCTATGTAAATATATTCATGAACATACTGATTTAAAGGTTATTCTAACAGGTGAAGTCAGTGATGAATTATTTGGTTATAAATATACAGACTTTGCACCTAGTCCAGAAGAATTCCAGAAAGAATCTCAAAAACGTATGCGTGAATTATATATGTATGATGTATTAAGAGCAGATAGATGTATTAGTGCAAATGCCTTAGAAGGACGTGTTCCTTTCGCAGATCTTGATTTTGTGGATTATACTATGCGTATTGATCCTAAGAAGAAAATGAACACTTACAACAAAGGTAAATATCTATTAAGACATGCTTTTGAAGGTTTAAACTATCTTCCTCAAGATATCTTATTTAGAGAAAAAGCCGCATTCTCTGATGCAGTAGGACATTCTATGGTAGATTACTTAAAAGAATATGCTGATTCATTATATACAGATGAAGATGTAGTAAACGCTAAAGAGAAGTATCCTTACTGTACACCATTTACTAAAGAATCATTATTATATCGTGATATCTTTGAATCTTATTACCCAGGAAAAGCTAAATGGATCAAAGACTTCTGGATGCCTAACAAAACATGGGAAAACTGTGATGTCAATGACCCAAGTGCTAGAGTACTTAAAAACTATGGAGATTCTGGAAAATAATATTATAATAAGAGTGAGGTGATGATTATGTTAGGTACATTATTATCTATGGTGTTCTTTCTTGCATTTCTTCCATTTATTGTTATGTTTTATATATTTAAATGGAGTTTAAAGGTCATTATCTATCTCATTCTTATTTTCCTTGCATTAGGATTCTTGGGAATCATTATATAGAGGCTATGAGTTATTCATAGTCTTTTTTAATGCACAAAAAAAAACGTGGTTACCCACGTTAACAACTATTGGTGCTCGGAATGGGACTTGAACCCACACGGCATAAACCACCAGTACCTGAAACTGGCGTGTCTACCATTCCACCATCCGAGCATTCAACAGTTTTGATTTTATTCTCGTTTTATTTGTTTGTCAAATATTATTCATCATGGCATTCACAGCTATCATGACTGCATCCACAAGTAGGTTCTGACTCAGGAACAAGTGTACCATCTAAATAAGCTTTTACTGCAGTATCACAATCACCTGTCACTCCACCTACGACATTAATATTAGACCCACTTAAAGCCATAATAGCACCTCTACCAATACCACCACAGATCAATACATCTACATTCATATTAGATAATAAGATTGCTAGAGCACCATGGCCTAATCCTTCTGTACCAACAACCTGTGATTCTTTGATTTCATTGTTTTCTACATCATATAATTTAAATTGTGATGTTTTTCCAAAGTGTGGAAAAACTGATTCATTTTCATAAGTTACCGCAATTCTCATAATATGTTCTCCTTTTACCTTTAATACAGGATACCCTGTTTTCTTTATACATTCATTGCCTTCAATTCTTAAAGGATAGCCTTCCATAATACTGCGTGCTATCTTTTTTCTTGCTCTGGCATATATTTCAGTGACTGTAGTACGTGATATATTCATCTTATCAGCGCATTTGGCGTGTGTATAGGACTTATAGTCTATAAGACGGATGACCTCAAATTCATCTAATTCAAGCTCTATATAGCCTTTTTGAGGGATACCATCAGGTACAAACATATTGTATTCAGGAAATCCTGTAATTGTCCTTGATCTCTTTGGTCTAGCCATACGCTCCTCCAGTTACTGACATATGTCGGTAATATTATAGCACAAAGAATTATAAAAAAAAGCAGTTTTCACTGCTTTAGAGTAATCTTATTGCGCCTTGTTCTCTTGCATGAATAATATAACAAGAACCCTTACCAAATATAGAATCCATATAAGCTGCATAATCATTAATGACACTTGTTTTCACAAAGGCAAGCATAGTACCTGAGAATCCACCACCATTCACTTTTACAACACCATCTTCACCTAAAAAGTTTTCGCTTAATACAATAGCTGTACCAATATTTTGATGACGCGTACTTTCCTGTTGATAAATATTCTGTAATGCTTTAAAGGTAGAATCTCCAGATTCTCTTACTAATCTTAAGAAAGTATCAAAATCTCCCTTTTCAAGTGCTTCTGACTGCTTTAAGACACGATCTTCTTCTTTAAAGAAATGAAGTGCTCTTAAAGCAGGACGATCCCCTACTCTTGCTCTTACCATACGGTATTTCTTCATGAACTCATCATAAGAAACATCTCTTAAGACATCTTTCTTAAAGAAGTTAGCCACCTTGATCATTTCATTAGGAACAGCATAATAATCCATAGTAGTATCTGATCTATACACATTAGAATTCACACAACATAGAGTATAATCAAAATTTGAGAAATCAGTATTCAGCTTATAAATATCAGGTGAATTAGAATCCTTAAAATCCACTTTAATAAATCCACCCACACAGCAGACACATTCATTCATCATACCACTTGGCTTACAATAAAATGTATTTGTCGCAAAACGCCCAATCTGGATAAGATGTTTGTTTTCAATTTTTCCTTCATTGTATAAATAGTTAATAATGGTACCAATCATAATATTAAAGTTAGCACTAGAACCTAAACCTACATTTCTAGGAATATTACATTGAATAAAAGCATTAAAACCACCGATATGATAATTCTTCTGGTTTAAACCAAATAATACACCATTGATCAATGATTCCATTGTGCCTTTCTTGGCTTCATTATATTTTATATTTTCTGTATCTATTTCATTAATATTTAGTTCATCATAAATAACCTTCACATAACGATCCTGTTTACCTACTATACCAATAGAATCTAATTGAATAGCGGATGCAAGAACACGTCCATGCTGGTGGTCGGTATGATTCCCACCTATTTCACATTTACCAGGAACACTAAATATCATAATATCCTGATCTCCATAATAATCCATAAACGATTGTATAGCTTCTTTATATCTTAATACCTGCTCATCTATATTTTCTGAGTAAATTCCTCTTAATAGAGGAGTCATTTCACCACTAGAAAGTCTTTTGGATACTTCAGACGCTTTCATAGTGTAACCCCCTTTCTTGTAAACGGTTGCATTTCTATTTTATCATGTATTTGTTTGATTACAATGTTTCATGGTATATTTTAGATCAAAATTACATAAATACTTTGTTCATTTCTTTATTCTATTTTGTGCATAATGTGCATAAGTGTGAATAATTCATTTTCTTTAGTATATATCATATCTTTTTAAAATGCATGTAAATCGTAATACTATAACACCTAATTTTAGGTGTTAAATAACTATACTTGTTCACGAAGACTATAAGCGCTTTGTAGTGACTTTGTCATTATGTGAAAACGGATACAAATAAAAGAATAGTGAATTAATCACTATCCTCTTCTAATGCAGCACCATTTGTTTCAATGATATGCTTCATCCAGTCATATGATTTCTTCTTAGTACGTTTTAATGTACCATGTCCTTTATCATCCATACATGGATAAATTCACAGGTGCCCACATAAAAAAAGTAGGTTTCCCTACTTTTCTTCCAACATTTCTAAAACCTTAATAACACTACTTGGGATAAAAGATACAACCTTCCCAAATTTTAATAGTGATGCAATAAGCAACATCACATCAGAAATAAAGCTAGCTACAAATACTCCCTGTAAACCATATGTAGTTGATAAACCAATCAGAATGGCTGACATGGCCCCTGTAGGACCTGAAATCTGATAAGAAGCACCAGATAGTCCTTCAATTAATAAACCTGCCACAATAGCTGTAATAAGTCCTGCACCAGCATCAGCCCCACTGCCGGCACCAAAAGCTAAGGCGAGTGGTAAAGCCACTGCTACAACTGTTAAGCCTGCAAGTATATCCTTTACTAACTTTTGTGAGTTATACCCCTTAAACTCACTTTTTAATCTTAATATGTAATTGTTTAACACTTACTCCCCTGTTCCTTTCTGAAAAATACTGTCTCAATCTGACTACTCCCACGGGCAAGCCCGTGGGGTTCTGATTGCCAAGTGTAGCTTGTA
>NZ_DAWDDM010000131.1:0-5334 GCF_052354645.1 Catenibacterium sp. | reverse complement strand
ATTACTAATTAAATCATTTTCACCAATAGCTATAATATAAAGTAATTTAGATAATTCTTTAATAGGTAAGAAAACATTGCTGTTAACTCCCATATGAAGGCTGATTGTAGTAATAATGGCAGCTAAGACAAAGTAAAGAATAAACATAGGGAATGCTTTCTTTAAGTTGAAGTTTGAAGATTTCTGTTTTTTCTTACTTCTAATCATTGATAATCCTAAAGTGATAGGAATAATTGCAAGTGTACGTGTTAATTTGACAGTTACAGCTTTATTGAGTGTAGCACTACCTAAATGCCACATACTATCCCAAGTAGATGCTGCTGCAGTAACTGAAGATGTATCATTGATGGCAGTTCCAGCAAATATTCCAAATGCATCACCATGTAATGTATCAAAGCTGATGGCTTTACCTAGAATAGGGAAGAATAATGCAGCTAAAACATTAAAGAAGAAAATAACTGCAATAGCCTGAGCCACTTCATCATCATCGGCATCAATGACTGGTGCAGTAGCTGCAATGGCAGAACCACCACAAATAGATGAACCTACACCCACTAGAATAGATGTATTGGAAGGTACATGTAATATCTTTCTTAAAAGCCATGCAATAAGAAGTGAAGTAGAGATTGTACAAATAATAATAGGTAATGACTGCTTTCCTGTTTCAAAGATGACACCTAAATTCATACCAAAACCTAATAAGACGACAGCTGTCTGTAGGATGATCTTAGAAGTCCATTTGATCCCTGGTGCTGCTTTACCTTTTTCTTTCCAAAACATAGTAATAATCATACCTGCAAGAATTGAAATCACTGCCCCACCGATAACTGGAAATTGTTTTCCTAGTAACCATGATGGAATCGCAATAACTAAACATACAAGTATGCCATATATATTCTTTTTAATAGTTTCCATGATTTACCTGCTTTCTTTTAATGTGTGCTCATTATATCACTTGACTATAATAATATTAAATTATATATTTCTATTGAACTATAAGTAAATATTATTGATGAGGTGATGAGATGTTAGATTATCGTATTCATACTTTTTTAAAAGTATGTGAGACATTAAACTATACGCTTGCTGCAAAACAACTACATATTACTCAGCCAGCTGTATCACAGCATATTCATTATTTAGAAGAAGAATATGAAACAACACTCTTTGTATATTCAAATAAGCAGTTATCTTTAACACGTTCTGGAGAGATATTAAGAAAATATTTGATGACTATGCAGAATGATGAGCAAACAATTAAAAAAGAGATAAGGAGTCATGAAGAAATGATAGAAACATTGTCGATTGGTGTGACTATGACAATTGGTGAGTATGCGATAGTGAATAAATTGGCTGATTTTATCAAGCATCATCCTGAAATGAATCTGCATCTTCATTATGGAAATACAGCAGAATTATTAAAGTTATTAGATCAAGGTAAGATTCATATGGCTATTGTAGAAGGAAATTATCCAATAGAGAAATATAGTCATAAAAAATACAGCACTGAGGACTATATTGCCGTCTGTGCTGCATCACATGAGTTTAAGAATATACCTCATACTTTACATGACCTTCTTGATGAAAGACTTCTTGTACGAGAACAAGGTTCTGGTACAAGACATATTTTACAAGAAAGTCTAAATGTACGTGGTTTGTCTATTTCTGATTTTATACATTATACACAGATAGAAAATATGCACACAATCATCAGCTTGCTTAAAAAAGATTGTGGTATTTCTTTTATGTATAAAACTGCAGTGAAAGAAGAATTGCAGAAAGGTATATTAAAAGAAATTATATTAGATGACTTTAAGCTCCAGCATAATTTTGAATTCATTTGGGAAAAAGATAGTCTATTTACTGAGAAGTATATTTCTATTAGTGAAGAATTTTTAACAATACCCTTTTGATGATTAAATGTATCAAAACGTAGTAAAATTTTTGGTGCTTGACTATAGTTTATTTTATTCTTTTTAATACTAACTTGAATACAACTATGCCGGCTTCAAATAGTTTTTCCTGGTTTTCTAACGTGAAACAGCCTTTTTCTTTACTAGATTTTACATCTTTAGCTAGTTCATTCATTAGCTGTAGCGTGGCCTATCTCTTTTTAAAGTCCTGTATATTAGGTATTGCATATCTACTATGCTCATTCAGATTTAATGTTAGGCATAGGATTCAACTCCTTTCAGCAATAATTGTTAAAACATTATTTAATTTTCCAAATCACAGTCACTGTATCTGTAACATCAATATCATCTGCTTCAATATCTATATCGTATCCAGGACTACCCATTGTTTTTTCTGCACTTGCGAATGCAAAATTCTGTATAGGTTCTGAGACAAAGTTGATTTCACCCCACGAATAGTCAATAGATACGATATCACCTAATTCGATATTTGCAGCATGAGCTAAGACTTTTGCTTTATGCTTAGAATCTTCTATCGCATTCTTCAATAATTCATCTTTATATTTTTCAGGATCACTCACTGTATATTCAATTGAAATTTCTGGTGTAATCACACTATGTGCCAAAGCATAGAGTATCTCCCCTAGTTTCTTATTATCTGCATCAAATTCTATCAACATATGATGTGTATATGTATATCCTATAAATCTCTTTTTCCAGCTTTGATCTTTGGCTTTATAACTTTCATATTTGGTATTAATATCAAAGCTTCTAGTTTTTAAATCATCATTTTTAAATCCTAGAGAAACAAATAACTCCTTCAATATTTTTGTTGTTTCACTAGATTGTCTTAATGTGACTTCATATTCCTTATATGATTCTTCCATTGTCATATTAAGACGTATTATATCAGGCTTGACTGATACTTTTCCTTTACCTGTTATTTTCATTGTTTTATCCATAATGATGTCTCCTTTCCATTATTATATCAAAAAAGCCCTATGAATAATCATAAGGCCAATAATTCTTTGACTTTTTGAGTTGTTAGATTATTTAGTAATAACCCTTCTTTAATGAGTGCATTGGGTGCTGATACTTTTAATTCTTGTACAGTGTTTCCAAAACCACTACTTCCTGATGTAGCAAATAGTGTAATTATCTTATTAGAAAAATTATATGCTTCTAGGAATGTATTGATAATTGTAGGTGCAACATACCACCAGATAGGAAAACCTAGATAGATATGATCATACTTTGAAATATCTAGATTATCTTTAATAATTGCAGGGCGTGTTGATTTATCTTCCATTTCAATGCTGCTTCTAGATTTCTTATTCATCCAATCAAGATCTGCCTTTGTATATGGGACTTCTGGTTTAATTTCATATAGATCAGCCCCTGCTATCTTTGCAACTTTTTCAGCTGCATGTTTTGTAACACCACTTGCACTAAAATAAGCAACTAATATTTTACTCATATTATCATCCTCCTTGGCTAAATTATAAAGTGTGAACCTTACTTTATGGCAAGGAGATTTTATTGATATAATTCTTTTCTTCTTAGTTGTGTATAGGGTCTACTTTCTCTTATTTTCTTGGAGTCAGACAAATCAATATCAACATATATGATTTCTTCCTGATCACTTGTTTTTTTAATAACTTTCCCATTTGGATTGACTACAATGGATTCTCCAGAAAAGTTCATTTCAACCTCTTGTCCTACTCTATTGCACATCGCAATACTTACACTATTATGAAAGGACTGGACACGAAGTTCCCATTCAAACATTTCTGAAGGTTCAGTTTTAGTATTCACTGTTGGAATAAGTATTAGATCTGCGCCCATCAGCGCTTCTGTTCTAATACTTTCAGGATAATGTCTATCAAAACATACGACGATGCCTATTTGACCATATTCTGTATCAAATACTTTGAATCCATCATTTGAAGGTGTGTAGTAATCTTGTTCATAGAATTGTTTAGCCTGTGCTATATGGACCATTTTTTGAATGCCTTTGATTTCTCCATCTTTCCCTATTAATAGACTTGCATCATAGGGTTTTCCTTCTTCTTCAAGATAAATGTTTGGAACAGATATAATACTATATCTCTCACTTGCAGATTGAAGCATCTTTACTTCTTTTGAATCAAATTTAAGTCTATATTGTGATACATCCTTTCCCTTATATTGTGGAAAGAATTCTGTAAGCTGAACTTCGGGAAATAAGATGAGGCTTGCATGATTTTCATAAGCTTGTCTAATAAACTCTATGCTTTTATCTAAGTTATCTTGGATTGTACCTTCATTTTTCATTTGAGCTAACGCAATACGCATATGTTTTACCTCTTTCTACAATGGAAATATACCATTGATCCATCAACATGTATATCTATGATTTGATAGAATTTCTCTAGAATATCTCTGAGTTCTTCTTCAGTCTGGAATGGAGGAGTAAACCATCCTTTCTTTGAAAGAACATTTTTTACTAGCCAGTCTGTTCTTTTTGATTTTCCTTTAATATAAAAGCAGGCAATAAAATCACCACCAGGTTTTAGTACGCGCCATGTTTCTTGGAAAGCTTTAATCTTATCAGGAAAAGCATGAAATCCATTCATAGATAGTACGATATCAAATGTTTCATCATCCATCTGTAAGTTTCCTACATCTCCCTGAATACATTGAATATGTTTTTGACCATTTAATCTTATCTTAGCCTGTTCAAGCATATCCTGACTATAGTCAAGACATGTAATATGCGCATTATTTTAAGAAATCCATTTATTATTAGTGAATACAGCTGTACCTACTGGAACATCAAGAAGATCACCATTAAAATCATTAGGAATATAAGAGAGTACTTTTTTTGCGATTACATTATCATCAGTACCATTCCAAAATAGTTTTATATAGAGTCGACTAAAAATATTGGATTGAGTGAGAACGTCATCATATATATTCTTAGATGATTCATAAGCATCTTTTACTTTATCTTTCATATTAATTTTCTTTTCTATTCTTCCATTCCACAACAACATTTCTTATACGTTAATCTATATCTAAGCGTGTATGTAATTTCATAACTTCTATCATTTCCTTAAAACTAGTTATGGTTGTTTAAAACAACTATTTTATTTGAAATATTATAAACAAAAGGAATTTTACCTAATACATGATATATAGGCATTAACTTCTTCATTCCTTCTACAAGACTCACTTCAGTAAGAAAAGAAAATGTAGGAAGAAGTTTTTCTAGTTCTTTCCCGTTTTTAATGCCCCACGTAAACTTTGCATGACTTCCTTCTACTGATTTTTCTTTAGTATGTTTCACTACAAAAGGGAACATGACTTCTACCATTACAGTACTATTTTTAAAAGTAATAATAGAAAATATTTTCTTAATATCATTTTCAGATAAATACAT
>NZ_DAWDDM010000130.1:0-5354 GCF_052354645.1 Catenibacterium sp. | reverse complement strand
TACCAGGGTGAAAAGATCATTAACTGGGACCCAGTACAAAGAACTGCATTATCAAATATCGAAGTATATCATGAAGATATTGAAGGTCATATGTACTACTTCAATTATCATATTGTTGGTTCTGATGATATTTTAGTCATTGCCACTACACGTCCAGAAACAATGTTTGCTGACCAGGCAATTTTCGTACATCCTGATGATGAAAGATATAAGAAATATGTTGGTATGAAGGCAATCAACCCTGCCAACGGTGATGAATTACCAATTATGGCTGATAGCTATATTGATCTTGATTTTGGTACTGCTGTTATGAAATGTACACCAGCACATGACCCAAATGACTTCCAGCTAGCAAAGAAGTACAATCTTCCAATGCCTAAGTGTATGAATGAAGATGGTACTATGAATGATTTAGCTGGTAAATATAAAGGAATGGATCGTTTTGAATGCCGTGAAGCTTTATTAAAGGATTTTGAAGCAGCAGGTGTTGTAGACCATATTGAAACTATTGTCCATTCAGTAGGTCACTCAGAACGTTCTCATGCAATTGTAGAACCTTATTTATCTAAGCAGTGGTTTGTAAAGATGAAGCCATTAGCTGAAAATGCATTAAAGAATCAGGAAACTGATGATAGAGTAGATTTCGTTCCAGAAAGATTTGAAAAGACATTCTCTAACTGGATGAACAACATTGAAGACTGGTGTATTTCGCGTCAGGTATGGTGGGGACATCGTATTCCTGCATGGTACAACAATGAAACAGGTGAATTATATGTAGGTAGAGAAGCGCCTAAAGACGTAGAAAACTGGACTCAGGACGAAGACGTTCTTGATACATGGTTCTCAAGTGCTTTATGGCCATTCTCAACTATGGGCTGGCCTAATACAGAAGACCCAATGTTTAAGAGATATTTCCCAACTGATACATTAGTTACTGGTTATGATATTATCTTCTTCTGGGTAAGCCGTATGATGTTCCAGTCAATCGAATTTACTGGTAGAAGACCATTCAAGAATGTTTTAATTCATGGTTTAATCAGAGATGAACAGGGTCGTAAGATGTCGAAATCATTAGGTAATGGTGTTGACCCAATGGATGTTATTGATGAATATGGAGCTGACTCATTAAGATGGTTCTTATTAAATAACTCTTCACCAGGAGCTGATATGCGTTATGTACCAGCTAAATTAAAATCTACTTGGAACTTCATTAACAAGATCTGGAACAGTGCACGTTATGTATTAATGAACATTGATGAAGATCAAAAGTTAGAAGAATTAGATTATGCAACACTTAACTTAGCTGATAAGTGGATCTTGAATAGATTAAATGAAGTAATCAGAAGTGTTGATGAAAACATGGATAAGTTTGAATTTATCAATGTAGGAACTGAATTATATCGTTTCATCTGGGATGATTTCTGTTCTTGGTATATCGAATTATCTAAACTTCATTTAACAGGTGATGATGAAGTTGCTAAGAAATCTGCATTAAACACACTTGTTTATGTATTAAATACTATTGTTAGATTATTACATCCAATCATGCCATTCGTTACTGAAGAAATCTATCAGGCTATTCCACATAATGAAGAATCTATCGTTATTTCTAAATGGCCAGAAGTAAATCCAGAATATGATAATGACACAATCAATGATCAGTTTGCTTATTTAATTGATATTATCAAGGGTGTAAGAGAAATCAGACATACTTATGTTATCAAGAATAGTATTGAAGTTGATTATACAATCACTACTAAACAGGATGATCTTGAAGCATTATTAAAGGAAATTGCACCTTATGTCAGCAAACTGGTTAACGCAACTTGTGTAGGATATAATGTTCCAACAAGTAAGAATAATGCGACTGAAGTAATCAAGGGTGGTAATACACTTAATATTGATTTAGGTCAGTATATTGATATGGAAGCTGAAAAGGCAAAGGTTGAAAAAGAAATCAAGAAGCTTGAAGGTGAAATCAAGCGTGGTGAAGGTATGTTATCTAACCCTAATTTCACATCTAAAGCGCCAGCTGCAAAAGTAGAAGCAGAAAAAGCTAAATTAGAAGATTATCGTTCTAAATATGCTGCAGCAAAAGAAAAACTTGCTAAGATGAACTAATCAAAAATCCCCATTTTGGGGATTTTTTTTAAGTAATTTCATTTTTTTAGACGTATAGATATAGTAGAGGGGGCAGAAAGGAGTAAAGATGTACGAACTATCTACGAAAAGACAACAGCAGATTAATGGTGGAAGTGTTATGTATCGTATTATATATGCACTTCTAGGTATTGCTGGCATGAAATTGTTGAGAGCATCTTTGAGTCATCTAAGAGGTGGAAGAGTAATAAGGATGAAATAATTCATTTGTCTCATTTACAATATTTTAGAAAGGAGTAAATATGTACGAATTATCCGTTAGTAGCCAGGAACAGATCTGTGGTGGTAGTGCATTGACATATATTATTTATGCATTACTAGGAGTTGCTGGATTAAAACTACTTAGATCTGCTAAGGGTCGTCTCAGATTAGGTCGTCTTATCACATTAGAATGGGGAAAATAAGAAGAGAAGGGTGCGAAACGCACCCTTATTTATAAGGAAGTGAAGGAAAATGGAAACAGTTGATAGAGAAGTTAGAATTGAGATAGATATAGTTGAATGTATATTTACGATAAATGGATTAAGCATACAAAGAGTGGATGTATTAGAAAATATTGAGAAATTAGAGAAACAATTATTCAGACAAAAGAGACGATTATCAAGAAAAGAACAAAATTCAAATAATAGTAAAGAAACTTTAGAGAAGATACAGAAAATAGAGAATAAATTGGATAACGTCTATAATGATTATATGAATAAATGCATTAGTGTAGTGATAAAAAGTAATCCGACTTGTGTCGTGATTGTTGAGAATAATCAAAAGTTTTTACAAAAATATTATGAGTTTGTAATAAGAATGAAAGTAAGATGTAAAATGCATGGAATTGAATTCAAGGTGTTAAATACATATGCTTAAAAGGCAAATATGAGGTGGAATTTATGATCAAGGGACTTGAACAGTCTTCTCAACCAAGAGAAAAAGCACTCTTAAATGGTATAGAATCATTGACGGATGAAGAACTACTTGCATTATTATTAAGAACAGGTAATAAGGAGCAGTCAGTTTTAGATTTATCTTCTACAATATTAAGAGAAATACAGGGAATGAGTGGATTTCATTCTATTACTTTTGCAAAGCTATTATCTTTTAAGGGAATCAATAAAGCCAAAGCGATAGGGATTATGGCTGCTTTAGAATTTTCTAAGAGAATTAATATGCATACAGATATGAATGAGATATATGATAACCCGGCTAAAGTTTTCTATCATTTAGAAAACAAGATGTCCCATTTATCGCAGGAACATTTTTTGATTATGATTTTAGACAATCATAATCGTTTGATTGCGGAAAAGACATTATTTGTGGGAAGTGTCAATATGTCCATTGTTTCTGCAAGAGAAATATTTAGAGAAGCACTTGCTTTTAATGGGGTTAGTATCATTTGTGTACATAATCATCCTTCAGGTGATGCGCATCCTTCTAGTGAAGATATTAATATGACACAAAAGCTTATAGAACTTGGAAAAATGATGAATGTAGATATAGTGGATCATATCATTATTGGAAGAAATCAATATTATAGTTTTAAAGCAGAGAGGGTCTGTTCTTCAATCCGATAACTGTTTTTCCTTATGATTGCATTTTTCAAAAAGAGATATTATAATGTATTCACCGAGGTGATGTCATTGTATAAAAAGAAGAAAAACAAGCATACAAGAAGAATGATCGTAATCACTGTTGTGTTGATTGTGACATCTGTATATGCTCTTGTATCAGGTATTACAGAACTGCCATTTTCAAGCGTATTTCAGGATACAATCGCAAATGCTGAATATTATGTTATCAAGGCACCAGTGAATTATGTAAAAAATGTATTTACTGAGTATCATGATCTTAAGCTTGTTTATCGTGAGAATAAGAAATTGAAGCGTTCACTTGATAACTATGCGAGTGAGCTTGCAATGAATGAAGTATTATCAAATGAATTGTCAGAAATGAAGAAGATTACAAACATTGAATCTTTACCTACTGACTATAAAGTTAAATATACAACTATTATTGAAAGAGATGCTGAATCTTGGAGTAATCAGGTGAAGATTAATATGGGAAGTAATTCTCAGATTCAAAAAGGTATGGCTGTTATTACTTCTAAAGGAATGATTGGAACTGTTACTAAGGTAGGTACTATTTCTTCTACTGTGACATTACTTTGTTCAGAAAATAATAGTGTTCAGCTTCCTGTTATGATTGTAGATGGAGAAAATACATATTATGGTTTAGTTAATAGCTATAATGTAAAGTCAGGTACTTATAAGGTTTCTCTCTTGTCAACAGTGGATAAAATTAAGAAAGATTTGAATGTGACTACGAGTGGTTTAGGGGGAAAAGGAAAGTCTCCTAAAGGAATACTAGTAGGTAAGGTTGTAGGATTTAATGAGGGTACTGATGCATCAGGCAAATATGTTACTGTAAAACCTTCAGTTAATTTTGATTCATTGAACTATGTAGCAGTTGTACAGAGGGTAAACTAATATGAAGAATAATCAGATTTTGAAGAATTTCCTGATTATGTTTGTCTGTTATTTGATTGATAGTGTTATTAATTACTTTATTCCTACTAATATCAATCGTTCAGGTCTTACATTTGTTCCATGTATTGGATTACTTATGTTTTCTTTATTAACTATCACAGTTCATGACAAATCCGAAAGATTTTTCTTTAGTGCAGCATGTGGTCTATATTATACTGTTTGTTATTCTAATTCCTTAATGGTCTATATTCTGATCTATTGTGCCATTACATTTGTGAGAACATACATTTATAGAAACGATAACATGACTTGCTTAGAATTCATTGTTTATGCGATTCTTATTGTTACGTTTAAGGAATTTGTTGTTTACTGGCTGATGCTTATTTCACGTTTTACTTATATTGGAGTTATTCAATTTATTACAATGAGATATCTTCCAACATTAGTGATGAATGTAGTATTTGCGCCAATCGTATATCTAGTCTATAAACAATTTGATATTTATATTGAACCAAATGATTTTGATATGAAAGATATTTAAGAGAAGAGAAGGAAAGATTTTCTTCTCTTTTTTATTGTATTTTATTTAATTTTATGTTACTATGTCATGGTGTTTGAAATACACACACTATGGATTCATGGTTCGAGTGCCTTATTGGTGGGCTATGTTAGAAATAGTGGAGGAAAAAACAAAAAGGAGGAAATTACACATGTCTGTAA
>NZ_DAWDDM010000129.1:0-5383 GCF_052354645.1 Catenibacterium sp. | reverse complement strand
GGATAGAAGAAATAGTTGAATAACTTATTTTGTCTCCCTCGTTCTCCGTTATAAGTCAGATTTAAACCAAATCCAAGTAATGCCCAGGGTTCCTTAAACATTGACGCATAACAAAATGGTATAGAATAGATATATTTATCATGAAATATATACATGAAATATCCAATAAGTACGGCATGATGTTCATAATCTAATCCTAGATTCATAGCTATAAAACACATAACTGCGACAATGAGAATGGATATAACATACCATAATGGTTTATTCAGTTTCTCTTTTAATACATCTATCACCCATATAATGGCAAGTACAAATGACAGTGTAAACATGATATTGTTCCAGTTGGGTTCAAAAAGAACAGCTGATGTACACATATCAAATGGGACTTCAGAGATGATTCCAAATAGAAGAAGAGTCCCTAAGTATTTCCATTTATTTCTTGTATGGAAGTACCCTTCTATTAATAAAAATATAAATATAGGAAAAGCGATTCTTCCTAAAATATCAAATAGATCACTTATTCTATTTAACATACCTCCATCTAGATTAGGATAGATAATAGCTTTATTGAAATGATCAATCAGCATTGAGGCAAATGCGATATATTTCAATTTTGCACCTGAGAATATCTTGATTCTCTCTTTTATATTATTCATATGTCTCATCCTTTCAACTCCATTATAACATAAAAGGCTGATTCACAAAGGAATCAGCACCTGTAATCTAGTATGTTACTCTTTCTCTTATATAAGGACTGAAGTCTATTCCACTCTTACGATCAATAAGTGTATTGTAGTTGATATTCAAATCTAATAATTCATGCTTATCAACTCTTACTTTCAATCCCAAATCTTTGCTTAATGAGTTTGCAGGAATAAAAAAAGAAAGAAATTAATCTTTCTTTGTGATGATATGCTTGATTTCATCATCTTTCCAGATAACTAAATCACAATCAAAACCTTCTTTAATGACTCCTGTATTTTTTAAACCTAATACTTGAGCAACATTTTGAGTAAAGAATGGTAAAGCTTTTTCATATCCCAATGCATTCTTTAGAGAAATAAATTCTTTCTTTAAGTTAGAGACTGGTGTAATACCAATTTCTTTGATAGATCCATCTTCATTATATGTAGACCATGAGCCTTGTGCATCACTAGAAATAGTGACTTTAGAAGTATCCTTAAACTGTTTAATGAATTCTAGAGTCTTGCCATCACCTTCACATGTTAAGTCAACTGTACCACCCATTTCAGCAAACTTGAGTGCATCTTTAAATAAGTGTGGATTACGACTACAGTGTGTTGGCTGGAATAAAGAAACAGGAATATCAGCTCTTTCTAATGCATGAAATACAGGAGTTAATCCTTGTTTTTCATCACCCATATGAAGTGTTAAATTTGCTTGTTTTCCAGCAATAAGACTTGCTGTACGGATTTGAGAAGCTAAACGAACAAGTTCATCATCAGTAATATGACTTGATCTATGATCACTTAAAGCAAGCTTAACACCTAGAATACTATCAATAAATACAATATCATCTTCTACTGAATCAGTGAGCGTATATGTAGGATATGTATAACTTCCTGTTAGAATATAGGTATGGACACCTTTTTGAGTCAATTCTTTTGCTTTGGCGAATAATTCTTTTGTGTTTCTTGTATAGCCATCTGTACCTAATAATCCAATGACAGTAGTAATACCTGCATCTAGTATTTCATTGACTTCAATAGGTCTAGCACGAGAAATAAAACCAGCTTCTCCCCCACCACCAGTAATATGAACATGACGATCAATTAATCCTGGAGTAAGAATACAACCTGTCCCATCAATTGTTTCAATAGAATAAGGATATGTGATATGATCATCTATTCTTTCTATTTTAGAATCTGAAATCAATACGTCTTTGACACCTAAGTCTTCTGGTGCATAGACTTGAATGTTTTTAATTAGTTTCATACTTTTTCACCTCAATGAGTATTATATAGTAGAAAAGTTGGTCGTGCCATGGAAATTAGAGATAAAGTATAAAAACACTTATCAGAAACGATAAGTGCTTGTTTACTGTTTTACTAAATGTATTTACTGAATGTAGTTTTCATCTTAACCATCACATCAATCAACCACTCAAATTGAGATTCCCATGCATTCTTATTTTCAAGTTGCACTGATTTTTCTACTACAATTCTACTCGCTTTTCTATCTGGTAATTCTCTCCAGTCAAAACATAGTCCTGAAGTCAATTCAATATCTGTTTTATTTTCATAAAGAGAATTGTATAACTCTGTATCATCACTAATATATAATTCTACATCTAGTTCATTTCTTTGTTTAATCTGCGATACTGCAATATGACATGCAGAAGATCCAATACTAAAATTCAACCAATGATTTTTTGATGGTTTTCTTTTCTTGAAGTTCTTTGCGAATATTGGATTTTTAAATGCATAATCTTCAAATGCAACCCAATACTCATATCTTAATTGTTGAGTCTCATTTATAGACTCACTTTTCTTTATTTCTTTTGTCCAATCATTTGGTTTTTCTATTACTTCAAATTTCACAGCTGGTTCAGAATTTCCAATTCTATAGAGCTTGATTTCACATAAGAAAAAACCAACACTATCATCAGTATGGTTATTCAGCCATTCTATTGCAGCTTTATGTTCCTCACGTGCGTGTTTAACTACCCAGATAACTATATCTGCAGATTTTCCAGAAGCATAAGTAATTAATTTGCCTAGATGATCATGATTAGTATCTTCTAATTGATTTTCAATAATGATTTTTCTATCTGTTCCTGTTTCAGACGCAAAAATATCAACATTGAAGTCTCCTACAGAAGATTCTGTTTCATCAACAGTAATATCTATTCCTATGGCATCAGCAAGTAAAGTAATATTATCATCTTGTGAAAGCCAGGGAGTAAAATCAAGAGCCTCATGAGGCCACACTGTACGGAGATCTTTTATTTCTTCTAACTTACTTAAGTTAACCATTATAATAATTGCCTCCTATTCCACTTGGTTTAAATATAACTAATCTCTTAAACATATCCTATTTTTGATATTCCAATAACTCCTCTTCTAAGGAAAGTAAGTTTAAGATTATCTGGTTCAAATGTGTCAAAACTAAATGAATTCACTTCAAAAGTATCTGGTTTGAACCCTTCTGCTTTAAATGTCTCATAATTAAAAGTTTCAATCCCCATCTGTTTGATCACATCATCTGGCAAAGTGTAATCTTGTTCTACTAAACCAAACAAAGTAAATCCTGTATCAATACAGAATGATAGTGCCTTCTTATACCCATATTCATATGTAAAAGAACCAGTTATAGATCCAACAAAGCTTCCCATTAAATAACCAAAAACTGGAAGTTTAATAAACATCTGTGAGATGCCTCCACCAATCAATGCACAAGCAGAAATAAATGTATCTTTTACAATTTCATTAGCAACTTCAGTACGAGTCTTTTTACCGATTACAACAGCATATGAGCCTTTGATTACATTCATTGTAAGTACCACAACAGCACCTACTACTGAAGGTTCAATGTTTTCCATTGAATGACCAAGTAATCCACTCTTACAAGTGTATGTTATTGATGCTGCAATTGATCCTCTAATAAAACCTTCTGCTGTACCACTTACAGCGGCAAAACCAATCTTTTTAAACTGTTCTTCTTCGATTTCACCATTTTTTAATAAATACTCTATAGTTTTATAAATTTCAGGTCCTACTTTTAATACAAGTGAAATAACTGCTGCTGTAACACCTGCTTTATATGCCTCCTTAATAAGCAAATCAATATTAATAATATCAGGTGCGGATAGGCCATAGTCAGCTGCTTTGAATCTTCCTTCTTTTGCAGTAAGTGCTAATTTTTCAGCTTCTACTTTTGTTAATTCAATAGATTCACTGCCATGATTATCTCTGATTTTTGTTTCTAACAATTTTAAAGTATCTCGATAACGTCCGACTAATTCAGGACGACGAGCAGATTCTGTTGCAATCATTCTTTTCAACCATTGTGTAGCAGATTCTAATTGATCCGCTGGTATTATTCGTATTTGTCCAGAGTAAATTGGATCATTAAGTATCGCATCTATTTCTGTATAATTATGTTTTGTTAGATACGTCTCTAAATCATCAATACCTCCATGAGCTTTATACTTAGCAAATCTCTCAAAAACAGACATTGCTTGCTGTTTTGCACTCTCTTCTCCAGTTGAATAGAATTTCAATCCATATTTCATACCTTTAACATCACCAGCAATACCTACCATATCTGGAGATGCTAACTTATTACTTCTAATTATATCAACTCTGCTCTCAGAATGATTAAGTGCAGCATTTACATTAAAAGTATGTCCTATGAAAAATTCTGCAACATCACCTTTTAATTGCTTAACAGGTGTGTTATCTCCTAAGAATCCATTAATGCTTTTTTCTAATTTATCGATTTCTGATTGAACTTCATTAAAATAAGAAACCCTTTCAAGTCCGAAGTCAGCACCATCTACTGCTCCTACAAAGGTGTCTGCATGTTTTCTGAAATATTCATATCCTTGTTGGAAGTTAACATCCATTTATTATTCCTCACTTAACCCTAGAAATTGACTTAATCCATTCATATAGAACGTAAGTGTAAGGCAAGTATATTCCTGTTCCTCTATTTCCTTACTGTTTGTTAATCTATTTATAGCATTTAAGGCATGTATTGGTGCATTGACAAATGTGGCTTGGATTTCTTTAAGAGGATTTATTAATTGTTTTATACCTTTTTCTTTCGAATCTATAGCTAAATCAGATGTATCCATAATCGCTGACTTTACATCAATTAGTTTCTTTATATCAGACTGATTTTCTTTAGCAAATTCAATAAATTCATCATAATGCTCTACATCCACGATATCATCTACATATAAGACTGCCTGTTTACCAAGCCATCCATAATTCATACCATATTTTGAAAATTTGTTTATCATATGATATCGTTTTTCTTTTATCAGTTTGCTGTTACCAATAAATAAAATATATTGTTCAGAAGATATTTGTACAGCCTGATGCGTATAATCAGTTTCCGACCATACCTGTGCTGCTACCGCACCATCCTTTACTCCTACAATTTCTCCCTCTATATCATCAGATAAACTTACAAGTTGTGCCAAAAAATCAGCATATCTTCTTGAGTTTTTTTCACACACAATAATTAGTTTCTTCATAGTTACTATTCCTCCATCTTCATAAACACAACAATTCAAAATTAATTAAACTAGAATTCTTGTACCATGATCTTATAACCTGTATCTTAAACACATATGACTCTGCAGACAATCATAAGCGTCTAAAAATAGTTGATAGCAAAAACATTAAAAAAAAAA
>NZ_DAWDDM010000128.1:0-5490 GCF_052354645.1 Catenibacterium sp. | reverse complement strand
GATAAGGAATTTGGAGTAGAAGGTGATAATCAAGTAGCTTTGGAAAATGATACTAATAAAATAATTAGATTTAATGTTGATGATGTAGAATATAAATTTGAAATGATTATTATTGATGATAATCCATCAGCAGAATGGCTATCTATAGTAAAAAAAGAGGAAGCAGAATCTTACACGATTAAATGGAATATATCTAATGTGTTCTTTAAAGAACTATCAGACAATCCAAAATTCATTAGTAAAATGCAATCGTTTATATTTGGTTTGTCTTTAGCAGAAATACTTTCAAGAAGATATGGAGAAAATGGATTGATTAATCCAGGGGATATTAGAAGACGAATGAATAAAATTCTAAAAGATTTAGGTGGTGATTAAAAAGTGTCAAAAATAGACGAGTTGATTTATGCGGATAGAATAGAGTCTAAAAGCGAAAAATGGACAGTTTCTTTAGATGGGGAATATTTAATATCCATAAAAGAGTATTTGAAAAATAAGATGCACATTTCAGATAGTGGAATTAATAAAACTATGTTTAATGCAGCTAAAATATTAAGTTATTGTCCAAATCCAAATAATAAAAATATAAAAAGAGTAACAGGGTTAATGATTGGAAAAGTTCAAAGTGGTAAAACATCTACTTTTATTACTACTATTGCAACGGGTTTTGATAATGGTTATAACATTGCTATTGTTTTAGGTGGTACAAATAATTCTTTGCTTGCTCAAAATAAGGACAGAGTAAAACAATATTTCAAAGAAGAAGATTCTGTTGTTATTTTATCTACTAAAGAAGATTCAAGTACTATCGAAATGCAAAAAATTAAAAATTTTTTGAAACTAGGAAAGAAGATAATCATCATTTCTTTAAAGAATCAAACTCATATTTATAATCTTCAAAAAGAATTATTTATGGATGATACTTTGACTTCACAACCAGTTTTAATTATTGATGATGAGGGTGATGAATATACATTAAATACGAAGTATGATAAAAAGAAAGAGAGCGCAAATTATAAAGCTATTAAAAATCTAAGAAATAGTTGTGATAGATGTGCTTTTTTATCAGTGACTGCGACACCGCAAGCTAATATTATTGTTCCAACTATTGATGTTTTATCTCCTGATTTTTGTGTGCTTGTTGAACCGGGAGAAGGATATTGTGGTTTAGATGTCTTTCATGATGTGGATAGTCCTTATTGTATTGAAATTCCTAATGAAGAACAGGGAATTCTTGATGGAGATGGTATTCCTAAGTCTTTTTATGATGCGATGAGTATGTTTTTTGTGGCTGCTACTATATATCATGAAAGATACAGAAATGAAAAAGGTAAAAAAGAGAAATTTTCAATGTTAGTTCATCCGGCTTGGAAGAACGATGATTTGACAATTGTTTATAAATATATTGAAGATATTTTCTCTAATTGGAGTTTTTTGTTAGAACATCCTGAAGATTTAGATTATGACAACTTGATTAAGAAATTTAAGGAATCTTATGATAGTTACAAAAAAGCAGGTGCAGATGTTATTCCATTTGAAGAGGTAAAAAATAATATTTCTGCTGAATTATTGGATTGTGGTCGATTTTTGATAACGGGACAAAGTCCATTAAATGATCAGGATAAGAATTATACAAATAATATCTATATAGGTGGTATTATGGTAGGAAGAGGTCTTACTTTTTCTGGATTAGCAATTACTTATATAGTTAGGTCCGCTAAAGGTATATCAAATGTAGATACTGTTCAACAAAGAGCAAGATGGTTCGGTTATCAGATGACTAACAAAAAGTATTTAGATTTATGTAGAATATTTGCGACAGAAAAAATATTATCGGATTTTGACGCTATCAGAGAACATGAAGAAGAGTTGTGGCAATCAATAAAAGAATTTAACCAAATAAAAGACAATTTTAAAAACATGAAAAGAGTATTTTGTTTGCCAGATGATTTGCGTCCTGCTAGAACATCTGTAGGAAAAACTGAGAAGTATAGCATATCTGCCTGGTCTACGGAAAAGAATTTTGTTGAATGCGATGAATATCAAGAAAATAATATTAGTGTAATGAAATCTTTATTGGAAGATTATAAAGATAGTATAGAAATAGAATCTTATGGCAAGAATGGTGGAACAAAACATAAAGTTATAAGAGGACTTTCATTTAAACACGTAGTTGATGTTTATTTGAGTAAATTTATTTTTTCTGAGAATTCTGTTATAGATACAGTATTTTTGAAACGTGTTTGTATGTACTTGGAAAAACAAAAAATTGAACCAGTTTGTGATTTGAATTGGCCAAGATATAATTACAATAATGGATTGCAGAAAGTAAAAGTCATTGATGGGAAAATAAACAACTATATGGTTGGTAAATCACCTAAAAATGCTATGACTGAAGATGAAATTGATTATTGTGGTGATAGAGAAGTAGTTCGTGGTAATGTTATAGAAATACAGTTTCATAATATACTAGATAAAAAAACAGGCCGAACTAGTTTGTGTTTGGCAGTATATATGCCTCCAAATTATAGAATGAAGAATCTCATAACAACGGTATAGGAGGAACTATATGAATATATGTGAAACTTACAAAGAAAAATTTTTATATAATCAGGATGTTGATTCAGACTTCGACTTAGTTAACGTGAATGAAGATATATTTGTGGGTGAAGACTCAGAACGAAATCTTTGTGTCATAATTATGTCCAAAGAAAAAGCAAGAGAAGAATTGTCATATAGAACAAAATTATTAAGCTTGCAATGTAATGTATCACTTACGCTGAAACTTAATAATGGTCCGCATAATGATATTTATCATGTGATTACATGTTATTCAAATGTCGATAACGAAAAATACTTATTTTTACAGTTGGTTGATACTTATTTCTTTAACCAAAGTATAACTATGGATAGGATGATTACTATTTTTGGTGTATTGAATGATTTCTTTTCTAAAACACCATCATTGAGCGCTAATGATTTACAAGGAGTATATACTGAGTTATTTACTATCTATTATTTTAGAAACGAATTCGATTTTGCAAAGTACTGGCAAAGCACTGACAGGATGAAGTTTGATTTTTCAATTACGGAAGACTTGAAAATTGATGTAAAATCCACAATAAAAAGTGAAAGAATCCATAAGTTTAGACATGACCAGTTAAATTCTGCCAAAAACAAAGTGTATATCATATCTTATAAGTTACAAAAAGATGATCAAGGGTTAAGCTTATATGATTTGATGAAGTCGTGTTTGCCGTTATTGAACTCTTATCCTACAAAAAAAGCTAGAATTGTGAGATATATTTGTGATGATGAATGCAAGGAAGAATTGCAAAAAATTAGATTTAATGAAAACTATACAATAGATAATATGAGAATTATTAATGCACTTAATATTCCTAAATTTAAAGAAAATCCACTAAATGTCACAGATGCAGAGTATAACAGTAATTGTGAAGAATGCTTAATGGAGGATAATGATTATATTATAGGTGAACTAAAAGAAGCCATTGTGAATAAGTAAGGGACTGCACTATACAATTTAAAAAATACTATTCTATAAAAAATCCTCGTTATATTTTTGTGAAAGCTTTTGCTGATTAATATATTTATTCAAAAAGCAGAGTAACCATTAAGGCTACTCTGCTTTTATAATCTCTTCTAATCTAGGTTCTAGTGTATTGATAATGAATGTTACTAATGCATTACCCATCATAAAATATCTCTGTCTATCAGTCATTCCTGTATTAGTCCAGTTATCAGGGAAATGTTGTAATCTCTCGGCTTCTACAGGAGTAATAATTCTCTTTTCTCCTGTATCTAGGTCTGCAACAACGTGGCTACTTCTATTCACTGTACCTTCACTTGTTAACATGGTTCTACTTGGTAAATCAATATTTTCGGGATAAGCTATCTTTCCTTCAGAAAAGTTATAAGTGAAACCTGCTGCATTTGTTCTTGTGATTCGTTTAGAACCTTTTAAGTATTCAAACTTCTCTTTCTGTTTATCATTTAAGTAGAATTTCTTATCTACGTTATGAAGTAAAGTGTTTTTTAAAGGAATTGGTTCTTTGAACTGAGGCTCAGTCTTAAAAGTTACAACTTGGCCATTCACCATACAACCTGTATTTTCAAAGTTTGCATGGAATTTTTCTGTCATCTCTACAGTATCTTCATAAGAAGTCACATCATAAGTTCTAATAGGAGTATCAATCAAGTTGATTGGGAACTGTCTTGCAAACAATCCATCCTTTGCGATAATATCCTCAATCTTTATATCAGAAAGTGTATTTGCATACTTTGTATCTTTTCTCCATGCAAAAATGAATGTTCTTCTTCTTCTCTGTCTTGCCCCATATTCAGCAGCATTGATAACACGCCATTCTACATCATAACCTTCATCGTTGAAAGTTCTAAGCATAATACCAAAGTCTCTACCACGCTGTTTAGAAGGTGACTTAAGTAATCTGTCTACATTTTCTAATAATACAAAAGGTGGCTTTTTCACATGTAAAATCTTTGCGATTGACCAGAAAAGAACACCTTTCTTACCTTCAATCCCTTTTTCACCGCTTAGTGATCTTGCAACTGAGTAGTCCTGGCAAGGAAAACCTCCGACAAGAAGACTATGGTTAGGAATATAATCTGCATCTTCATCTAAGTGGGCTACTTCCTCTTGGATATCGATATTGGAAGTATGTTCTTTACCAAATCTTGTACAATAGCAGTTATATGCAGGCTGTGCTTTAGTAGATGGTTCAAACTGATTCGCCCAAACGAATTTCCAATTTCTATTTTCAATAGCTTTATCATTTTCATCAAATGATTTAATATCATTCAATCCTACTCTAAATCCACCTACACCGGCAAATAGTTCTACAACTGTTAGTTCCATGTATACTTCCTCCGTCTTATGTTATAATATAATTACATTTTTATGTATAAGCCCATAACACATCTATTATACATTAAATAGAATTATCGATCAATAGGCAAAGTGGTCTATATATTATCATTTTTCAAGGAGGATTGTAAGTGTGAGTGAAGAAAAAAATAAAGTTTATCAAAGCATAGAAGAACTACTGGAAACAGCTCAGTCTTCTTTGGGCGTTCCTTTTAAAGAGTATGATGTGAATAATCGTTTGAATGGTGGTAATAAGGGAAAGATTGGACAAGTCATTGAAGAAGGATTATTCCATAAAGGCATTGATAGCCGACAAGAAGCAGACTTCCCGGAATTAGGAGTAGAATTAAAAGTCACTCCAATGAATAGAGTAGGGAAAGATAAGAATATGGTTTCTGCAAAAGAGAGACTTGTTGTAACTATGATTAACTACATGAAGGATTATGCTGTTTCATTTGAAGATAGTCATGTCTTAGATAAGCTCAATAAAGTTCTTTTGATGTTTTATTTTAATGAGCCTGAAAAGTTGAATTATGATTTATGCATAGATAAGATTTTTCTGTATGAGTTTAAAGACATACCAGAAG
>NZ_DAWDDM010000127.1:0-5658 GCF_052354645.1 Catenibacterium sp. | reverse complement strand
ATGATTGGACATTGGATGATTTGTATTATTTCTGTAAAAAGGTAAGTGAGTATTCTTCAAATTATTATGGCTATTATGATTATGAATGGCTTGATTCTATTTATGCATATGGCGCACGGGTTTTTAACGAAAAGGGAACTAAATGTTATCTAGATCAGAGTGCTGTGAAGCGTGCTATAGAATTTTATCGTAAACTCAATAATTTAAATGAAGGACATACAGTCACATCTGACGAATTTGATAAAGGGTTAGTTGCTTTTTCACCTCGTTCTTTAGCTGTATATCGTACATATAAGCCCTATCCATGGCGTGTTAAAAAGTATTCTACATTTGAATGGGATTGTTTAAAGATGCCTACTGCCTCAAAGAATCAGGGAAGTGCACAGGTGTCTACATTATTGATGGGTATGAGTGCAAAATCACATCATAAATCACAGGCTTGGAATCTATTAAAAGAATTATGTCATGATCAAACAACTCAGCAGTCTATAACACAATACTCTCAAGGAATTTCTCCTTTGAAGAAGGTTGCACAGTCACAAACAATCATTGATATGCTCGATGAAGAAACAGGCGATTCTAAAATCAGTATATCGTTATTAAATCAGGCATTACTGGGCGCACGTAACCGTGAAAAGTTTAAGAAATATGATGCAGCGAAGACTATGATTAATACCAATATGATAAAGATGATTCATTCAAGTGATGATTTTGATCTTTCATTAATAGAATTGCAAAAAGCAGTAAATAAATATTTAAATGAATAGAGTGGTTTAACCACTCTTTTTTTAATATGACAAATGTCATATTGAAGTCATGACTTTAGGCAGATGGAATGAAAGCGTTTGAATGCTAGAATGTAATCACAGGAGGAGAAGAAAGATGAAATATGTAGTACTTGTAAGCCATGGTGAGTTTGCAAAGGGATTAGCCAATGCACTTAGCATGTTAGCTGGAGAAAAGAAAGAAGTCATTGCAGTTGGATTAGAGAATGGTAAAACTGCTGATGAATTCGCAGAAGTATTTAAGGAAGCAGTAAGTCCTATTACTGGAGAAGATGAAATCATTCTTCTTGGTGATTTAATTGGTGGATCACCATTAACTACTGCACTAAATGTAATCAATGAAAAAGGTTTAACAGATAATACAGTTGTCCTAGGTGGTATGAACCTTCCACTTGCATTAACTACAGTATTGATGAAGGATAACATGGATAAGGAAATGCTTCCTCAGGCAGTACTTGGTGAAGCACATGAAGCATTAAAAGAATTTAAACTCGCATCAGATGATGACGAAGAAGATGACATTTAAGGAGGAAAATAAATATGTCAGTTTCATTTATTCGTATTGATGACCGTATGATTCATGGTCAGACTTGTACTCGCTGGGCTAGAGAATATCCTTGTGATGGTTTAGTAGCAGTTAATGATAAAGCAGCAGATAACAGCGTATTAAAGGCTGCTTATAAAGCTGCAAGTGGTAAAAAGACATTTGTCTGGACACTTGATGCTTTTGCTAAGAAATCTCAGAAGGTATTAGACTCTGATACTCAGTATTTCTTAATCACTAAGAACCCTGTTGATATGGCTACAATCCTAGTAGATCAAGGATTCAAGTGTGGTATTGATACAGTTATTGTTGGTCCTTGTAATGACCGTGAAGGCGCTGTAAAGCTTGGTAATAACCAGTCTATTACTCAGGAAGAAGCAGATGCATTCGAAAGAATTTCTAAAGCAGGTTATAAAATCAAATTTGCCTTACTACCAGATGTCTCAATCGGTACATGGGATGATTTCAAAGGTAAATTCGGTTATTAACAAATATTATATTTAAGGGAGAAAAAAATTATGGAAATTAGTTGGTTTCAAGCTGCCCTACTTGGCCTATTTGCTTGTTTATCAAGTATGCCAGGTTTAGGTGGTACTTCTATTGGTAACTACACTTTAGGTAGACCTTTAGTTGGTGGTTTAATTTGTGGTCTTATCTTAGGCGATTTAAAGACAGGTATTCTTGTTGGTATCGCTATGCAGTTAGTTTATATCGCATTAGTTACTCCTGGTGGAACAGTATCTGCAGACGTTCGTGCTGTCAGCTACATTGGTATCCCACTAGCAATGATTGCGGTTCATTCTTATGGTTTAAATCCTGCTTCAAGAGAAGCTCAGGGTCTTGCTACTTCATTCGGTTCAATGGTTGGTACATTAGGTACAGTATTATTCTATGGAACAGCTACTATCAACTTAGCATGGCAGCATGTCGGCTGGACTGCAGTTGAAAAAGGTGATTTCAAGAAATTATATACAGTTAACTGGGTACTTCCTTGGATCTCACATATCATTTGTTCATTCATTCCAACATTAATCATGTGTAAAATGGGTGCACCAATGGTTGACTTAATCAAGACTTACTTACCAATGGATGGTCTTGCTATGAAGACATTATTCACTGTTGGTTCATTATTACCATGTGTCGGAATTGCTATCTTATTAAAACAGATTGTTACTAAAGCAGTAGATTTCATCCCATTCTTCTTTGGCTTCACTTTAGCTGCTTCACTTGGCATTAACTTAGTATCTGCAACATTAGTTGCTGCATTATTCGCTTTAATCAATTATAAAATCAAAATGCTTTCTTTATCAAAACCAGCTGTTGTTGCTGCAGATGATTTAGATGATGATGACGAGGAGGATATCTAAAATGGAAAAGAAGATTTCAAAGAAAACTCTATCAAAATCATTCCATCATTGGTACTATGGTAACCTTACATGTTTCTCACAGGAACATATGCAGACTTTTGGTTATTTAACATCAATGTTACCAATTATCGAAGAGTTATATGACAAAAAAGAAGATCAGGCTAAAGCTTTAAAAACATATACAGCTTTCTTTAACACTGAACCTCAGTTAGGTACTGTTATCGTAGGTGTTACTGCTGGTCTTGAAGAAGCACGTGCAAACGGTGCTGATGACGTAGATGACGAAACAATCAATGGTTTACGTGCTGGTTTAATGGGTCCAATCGCTGGTATTGGGGATTCATTAGTTGTAGGTACTGTAATTCCTATCTTATTAGGTATCGCATTAGGTATGAGTACTGGAGGTTCTCCTCTTGGTGCTATCTTCTATATGATCGTATGGAACTTATTCGCATATTTCGGAATGAAGTTCTTATACTTCAAAGGTTATGAACTTGGTGGTAAAGCCGTAGACTTCTTAGTAGGTCCTCAGGGTGAAGCACTAAGAGAATCTATCACAATGCTTGGTGGTATTGTTATTGGTGCTGTTGCAGCTACTTGGGTAAGTATCAAAACTTCATTCACAATGACTGCAGCTGGTGCAACTAAGCCTTTCTTAGAATTACAGAAAACATTAGATGGTGTATATCCTGGATTCTTAACAGCAGCATTCGTTATTCTTTGCTGGTATCTATTAGCTAAGAAGAAAATGTCTCCTATCAAAGTAATGTTATTACTTGTAGTTGTTGCTTTCGTAGGTGTTGTTATCGGATTCTTCAACCCTGGATTAAAATACTAATATAAAGGAGCGTTCTATCATGAATAAAGAGCTTAAATCACATTATGTAGAAGAAGTAAAATATCAAACTAAGATGCTTAACAACCTAAAGAGATGGCTAAAGTGTTCAATCATTTTTTCCTCATTATTCCTTGCGTTCATTTTATTTGGACCTACATCTCTTATAACAAGAATCGTAGGTATTGTTGGTATGGTGCTTTGTGTAATCATATCTGTGATTATTGGGCTTGGAATTAGAAATGGTAGAAACAACGTCAATAAGATATTAGATTTAATTCAATAATCCTATCAACTTATAAATTTAGTTCTATGAGCATCACTGATTGTGATGCTCATTTTTTTGGAGGTAACAATATGTATCAATGTATATTAAGTGATATTGATGGCACATTACTTACAGATGACCATCATATGAGTCCTAAAACAAGAGACGCTATTAAATCTTTAGATATTCCTTTCTTACCTGTCTCTGCAAGAAGTCCAGAAGGTATCTATCCAATACTGAAAGAAAATGATATTGTTTGTCCAATGATCTGTTTTAGTGGAGGACTCATCTTAGATGAAAAGGGACAGGTATTATATGAAAATGGGATGAACTATAAACAGACAGAAGAAGTCATTACTTTTATTAAAGAAAAGAAGTTTGATTGTACTATTAATATTTATGCATTACATGATTGGTTGGTAGAGGATAAAGAAGATCCTCGTGTATTAAGAGAAGAACGTATAGTAAAAGCAGAAGCACAGAAAGGTACACTTTCTTCTTTAGATCCTTCTAGAAAAATACATAAGCTATTATGTATGTGTAATCCTCTTTATACAAAAGAGATAGAAAGAAGCTTAAAAGAAAGATTTCCTCATTGTTCTATTGCCTGTTCTTCAGATATCTTAATAGAAATCATGAATGAAGGAGTCACTAAAGCAGATGCTATTAATCATCTATGTGACTATTATTCTATTAATAAACAGGATATTGTCGCTTTTGGTGATAACTATAATGATAAAGAGATGTTAGAGAGTGTAGGAATGGGTATTGCGATGGGAAATGCACCTGATGATATTAAAAATATCGCAAATGACGTAACAAGTACCAATAATCAAGATGGCATTTTCAATGCCTTACAAAAATTAAATATTATATAGAAGAAATCTCCGAATAGTTGTAGTATAATGTAAGCAATTACGGAGGAATAAAATATGAAAAGATTATTGAATTGTACAACAAGTGAAATGCTTGCAATGAATGGAGAAGAATTAAAACAGTCTATTCTTGCATGTGAAGGAAGAACTGTCATGACTGAAACAGTAGTGGCTATTCCACCATTATTAGGAGATTTAACTAATGCGGAACTCGCTGTTTCTTTTGGTAGTGATATGGTTCTTTTAAACGTATTTGATTGCAATAATCCAGTGATCAATGGTTTGCCAGAATGTGATGAACCAGTTAAGAAGTTACAGGAATTAATTGGTAGACCAGTAGGGTGCAACCTTGAACCAGTAGACTTAGATGCTGATATGCTTGAAGAAAGACAGACAATTGCATCTGGTAGACAGGCAACTGCTGAAACATTTAAGAAAGCACAGGAATTAGGATTCAACTTCATCTGTTTAACAGGTAACCCAGGTGTTGGTGTATCTAATCATTCAATTGCAGCTGCAATTAAGGAAGCTAAGAAATATTTCAAGGGCTTAATTATTGCTGGTAAGATGCATGGCGCTGGTGTTAATGAACCAGTAGTAGATTTAGAATCTATTAAGGAATTCATTGATGCAGGTGCTGATGTTATCTTAATGCCAGCTGTAAATACTGTTCCAGGATTATCTGAAGCAGCAGTTACTAAAGCATGTGAATATATTCATGCACATAACGCTTTAGCATTATCTGCAATCGGTACAAGCCAGGAAGGTGCAGATACTGAAACAGTCAGAGAAATCGCGATTGTGAATAAAAGATGTGGTGTAGACATTCAGCATATCGGTGATGCTGGATGGTGTGGTATGGCTTTACCTGAAAATATCATGACGTTAAGCGTTGCCATTAGAGGAAAAAGATGGACATATCATAAAATTGCTTCATCTGTAAACAGATAATTAGTAAGAATAGTATTTTTGATTGTATATAAA
>NZ_DAWDDM010000126.1:0-5702 GCF_052354645.1 Catenibacterium sp. | reverse complement strand
CTCTTCAAATTTAAAAGAAAAGACTGTTAACATTTAGTTTGTCAACAGTCTGAAAAGGCTTTCGAGCCTTTTTTAGTAGTTTAAGAAGTAATCATTGATTACTTTTTTATCTTTTGTGATTGTGAGAGAAAGCATTAATAGAATACGCGCTTTATAAGGAGATAGGTTATTAGCCCCTAGACATACATGCTTAGGATCAAAATAATCATCCTGGAAGATAATACTGTTCGTTACACGGCTCGCACGTACAAAGACAATACCCTGATCAGATAATTCTTCAATACGCTGACGCCACGCCTTGGAATAGTTTCCGCTCCCTGTTCCAACAATCACAATACCTTCATTATTTTGTGCAAGGAAGTCAAGAATATCAGGAGAAGCACCCACATAGTAGTCAGCAATTGCGACATGAGCTAAATCTTTGATTGGTTTACGTGAAAAGACTGAATAAGTTGTATGTCTCTTTAATGGCTGAGAAGAGAAATAGACTTCATCATCCTTCATATAACCTAGATTGGCGAAAGCTCTCTGGTCAAAGGCATCAATCTTATAATTACTGATCTTCTGGATATCTCTACCGGAGAAAATAGTACTTGAGAATAAGCACATTACACCACGACCCCAAGCTTCACTATGACTTGCAAGCATAATTGCCTGGAATAAGTTAAATGGTCCATCGGCACTTGTTGCAGTTGCAGGACGCATTGCCCCTGTTAAAACAACAGGTTTTAATGTATTGACTGTTAAGTTTAAGAAGTAAGATGTTTCTTCCATTGTATCAGTTCCATGAGTCACGACAATTCCATCAATATCCTGCTGATCTGCAAGTTTATTAATATGTTCAGTTAAAATCAACCATCTTTGATCATCAATTTCATTAGAATAAACCGAGAAAAGATTATCTAAAACAATCTCAACACGATCTCTTATATCTGGAATAGAAGATAATACTTCATCTACAGAAATAGTACCTGCTTCATAATTTGTTGTTTTACCTGCAGCACCACTTCCTGCAATCGTACCACCTGTCGCTATAATCGCAATTTTTTTCTTTTTCATATTTTTTAACACCTCGTCAATAATTATATTTTAAACAAAACTTGAATGCAATAATCTCTATTCAGTGTGTTCTAGAATATGCTTCAATGTTTTAGAATCCGTTACAGAAACAATTCCATACTCATACAAAACAGCATTTTCCTCTTTCAATTTCTTCATAATACGTGATACTGTCACTCTATTCATATCTAAACATCCTGCAATATCTTCATGTGTATAAGGAATGGATTTTCTTCCGTTATCTGTTTCAATAAGAAGGAAATCAGCCACCTTTTGCGTACTATTATAGTTCACTAATCTTTCAATTGTATGTGTCAAATAGTTGCATGTAGAAGTCAGATGCTGAAGCATAAGAATCATGAGATCATTATTATTCTGTAATATAGGCATCAAATCAGTAATATGACAACGGATGAATTCTGCATCAGTAATCGTGGCCATATTTGCTTTACGTACAGAATGGTTTAAAAAAGAACCATCACCAAAAATACGTCCTTTCTTTAATACCTCCAAGGTAATCTGTTTACCCTGTGAATTACTTAAATAAGCACGCACACGTCCTTTGATTAAAAGATAGATATCATTTGCATCATCACTCTCATAAAAGATAACTGTCTTTGAAGGCAATACACAACGTTCACCTACTGATTCAAATAAATAAAAATAGTTTTCTGGAATAATGATATTCATATGTCCTCCATTGTAGCCTAGACTACTGTCTTGTCTCTTTTTATCATTATAATATTCCTGGGTGATGAAAATGAAGGAAAAAGTATTATCAATGGTAAAAATCTTGGTTGGTGTCGCTTTGACTGATATAGCACTTGGAATGATTGTATTACCACAATCCTTCGCTGCAGGAGGCGTAACAGGTTTGTGTGTTATTTTAAGTAAGATGATTCCATTACCAGTCTCAATTCTTGTATTAATTTGTAATGCGATATTATTTATATTAGGTTATATATTTATTGGTAAAGAATTCATTTTCAAGACATTGATTGTCAGCATCATCTTCCCATTTGGGTTAGATCTATGTCAGAAATATAATTTCTTAGCTGAAATGAATTCTGATCCTTTAATGAGTGCTATTCTTGCGGGTGTACTTATTGGGGCAGGGGTAGGACTTGTACTTTTAGGTGATGGATCTTCTGGTGGTTTTGATATTATTGGAGTGATCTTACAGAAGTATTTCAAAGTTCCTGTTTCTATCGTTATGAATGTATGTGATATTACAGTTATTTTGATTCAGGTGGCATCTAATCCCTTTATGAAGAATGTATATGGTATTCTTGCGATTATGATCTGTACTATAACAGTCAATAAAGTATTGGCATATGGTCAATCACAATGTGAAATCATGATTATGAGTCAGGAATATGAAAAAATTAGAGATCGTATTTATAAAGAAATTGATGTTGGTCTCACTTTATTAAAAGCTGAAACAGGTTATTTAAGAGAAGATATGCAGGTCATTTTAGTAGTCACACAGTATAAGAAGATTGCGACTATTAAGAGAATATCTGTAGAAATAGATCCTACTTCCTTTGTTTTTGTGAGTGATGTTCATTCAGTCATTGGAAAAGGCTATACATTATCACGTTAAGACCTACGGGTCTTTTTCTATTTGTGCTACAATAGATGCAGGTGATAAATATGTTAGAAGAATTAATGATGAAGATGATTGAATTTGACTGTGGAGATCCTAAGCGTATCCAGCATTTCATAAAGGTACATAGCTTTTCTAAGTTAATTGGTGAAAAAGAAGGATTAGATGCACATACACTCTTTGTATTAGAAGCAGCCAGTATTTTACATGATATTGGAATACGTGTATCAGAAGAGAAATATGGCTTTCAAAATGGAAAGTTACAGGAACAAGAAGGACCTGCACCTGCAAGAGAAATATGTACTTCTTTAGGATTTAAAGAAGATGATATAGAAAGAATATGTTTCTTGATTGCCCATCATCATACATATACTGATGTAGACGGAATAGATTATCGTATCTTGTTGGAAGCAGATTTTTTAGTTAACGCATTTGAAGACAATGCTTCTATTGAATCTATTCAGCATGCCAAAGAGAGTTTTTTTGAAACAGAAACAGGTAAGCATATATTAGATACAATGTTTAAGTCATAGTTTTTCTATGACTTTTTTTGGAGGATTATTATGTGTGGACGTTACTATTTAGATGAACAATTAAAATATGATTTAACAAGATGGGTGATTATTCCAGATGGACATATATTTCCTTATGGTGATATTCATCCCGGAGAAGAAGGTTTCATTATATTAAAGGGTCATTACGGAGACTATAAGACATGGGGTTATCCATTAGATAAGAAGTGTGTCTTTAATGCACGCATTGAAACAGTATTAGAAAAGAAGATGTTTAAAGAAGATGCAGTAAAAAGAAGATGTATTATTCCAATCAGCGGTTTCTATGAATGGGATAGAGCGCATACGCAATATCGCTTTACTAATCATCATATTCTTTATCTTGCAGGCATCTATCATGATAATTACTTTACAATACTTACAAAAGAAGCAGAAGACATCATGTCAGGAATCCATTCAAGAATGCCTGTCATTGTTTCATTTGAAGATATAGATTTATGGCTTAATGAAGGAAGAGTATACAAAAAAACCAAAGACTCTTTAGAAGTCCTTGGTTCTCATAAACAAATGTCATTAGATGATATCAGTGACATCAATCCATGATTCCTGGTGGGCATATTTTTCTAATTCTGGAATAGTGAGCTTAATAGCGCTATTAGGACTGCCACATGCTGGATAAACATGATTAAAACGTTCTAGAGACTCATCAAGATAGACTTTAATACCTTCTTTTAATCCAAAAGGACAAACACCACCTACTGGATGACCAGTCAAAGATTCTACTTCATCCCCGTGAAGCATTTTAGCTTTTTTATGAAAGAATGATTTATATTTCTTATTGTCGATTCTTGCATCCCCGGCCATTACAATCACAATGACTTCATCTCCGACATGAAAAGACATTGTTTTCGCAATTTCCTGTTCTTTACAGCCAATAGCTTGTGCTGCAAGTTCCACAGTTGCACTTGATACAGGAAACTCTACAATATGTGTATCCATATTATACTGCTTGAAATAATTCTTCACTGAATTTAAAGACATAATAACTCCTCCTATCAACATACTAACTAGATATGTTTATAAGGATTATAGCATAAAAACTGAGTTTTTCAATAAACTCAGCCTTTATTTTCTTCTTGAATAGAAAGAATCAAAGCACCTAACAATCCATATTCTTTGAAATGTTCAATAAAGTGGATATTAGGAAGATATTCTTCAGGGAAGTATTTCTTTAATGATTCTCTTAATTCATGTTTATTTGTATATTTAGATGAGACAATCAACATCTCTGGATCATAGATAGAAATCACTGCAGCTGCCTGATAAGTAAGACATTCTAACTGTCCTTCAGGAGTTTTTTTGAATTCTTCTTTATTAAATGGAAGAAATTTGGCTTCTCCTGCAATTTTATGGGCTCCTTCTATTAATTGCCCCTTAAAGACAGAGCCTATACCACAAGCACCTCCTGTAGAGGCCTGATAGAGAAATGAGATTGTCTGGTATTTATTCTGTGAAATATAATAGCCAGATACAAGGGCGTTGACATCATTAAATAAATAGAAACGTTTATTTGGATAACGCTTATTAAGTGGTCTTAAAACGTTGATTCTTTGGTTATGCAAGTCCATATAACCATCTCGAATGATTCCTGGAAGACTAATTCCAATAATAGGAATATCTGGATGAAAGAGTAATACTGTATCAAGGATATCAAAGAGGTCATTCACCTGAAAATCAAACTTAACGACTTCATTATCTAATAGTGTTTTATTGTTAGGATCAAAAACACGATAGATCATTCTTGTACGATGACTTGTGCGTACTGTTGCGATAGTTAAGATTTTTGTTTGGTGAGGCACTGGACGACTAATGACAGGTAAACGAGCCGTAGTTGGATGTCGACGAGACGATAAATGTTCATCTAAAAATTCTAATAATGCGCCTGCATCATATTTTGCGAATATTGTAGAAGGAATAGTGAGTACTGTCTTCTTTTTAAAGCATGTTTCTAGTTTTGTCTTTTTAGAACTTACCTGTGGAGCTACAAGAATCACATCATAATTCTTCGCAATATCATAGAGTTCATGATAAGCAATCGCATCAAATTCATAGTTCTTAGATAAAAGCATAGTCGCTTCATTGAGTTGTGCGGCAAACATACCTGTTGTGAGGCCACTTGTACATGTTAAAAGAACACGAACGGGAGGTTCATTGATTAGCTGTTTGACACATTGAAGCATTTCTGTATATAAAGAAATGGCATGGCTCATAGTATGCATTTGAAAATGAAGATAGAAGTCTATCTTATCAGTTACAAGATTTGTGACTGATAATTCAATCAGGTTATGATCATTAAATATCACTTCGGCATGACAATAAGGCGTTGTAAGAATAACTTTTTTACCTTCTTCTTTAATATTACAGCCTTCAATAGACTGAATGAGAATCCATTCCTTGAATAATAATGTATGTATATCTCTTAAAAATTCATCCATTTTAATCACCTCAACAAAAGTATATCAAAA
>NZ_DAWDDM010000125.1:0-5762 GCF_052354645.1 Catenibacterium sp. | reverse complement strand
AAGAATAGAACGACGATTGATATATTGTGGATGTACTGGTATAAGATGCATATCCACTACGACTATTTCATCAGAGCCCATATCTAAAGCAAGATCAATAGGAAGATTATCACTAAATCCCCCATCAATATACTTATTACCATTTATTTCTGTCATTGGAAAGACTGGAAAACAGGCACTACTTGCAAGTAAATAGTCAAGCATATGACCTCTTTCCATTTCTGATTTAGTCTTATAACATGCTTTCATGCTTGGAAACTGCACTGTACATATACCAAAATCGATAGGTGAAGATAATAGGCGTTCTTCATCCATCAGTCCACGGCAGTGTTCTACAAAAGGGGTATTATCAGCCCCTTTGTTTTTAAAATAGTATTTCAAAAAAGATTGTGCAAGAGATGTCTGCTGCGCAATGGATTCTTTAAGTTCTGATAAGTTACTTCCCTCTTCCTTATTAAATAAAGAAGTTGTCATAAAGTCATCTTTTAAATCAGTCAAATCAGGTGCATTATTAAAGACATGATCCATATCTAATATATTCCATGTATACTCTAATCCTTCATAGTCTCCCATAGCAACTAATGCCCCATTGAGGGCACCAATAGAAGTTCCTGTCACAATATCAAAATGTTGGTTTAATTCTTTGGCAGCAAGTAAGAAACCAGCTTCATAGGCTCCTTTAGATCCTCCACCACTTAATACAATGGCTCTTTTCATAGAGTTTCATCTCGATTCGTATCATGAATGATTTTCTTCATGAATTTCATTTCTTTATTGAATTCTGTAAAGCGTGACATCTTCCATTCCCAGTTAGGAGATCCAATAGTACCTGGAGTATTAAAGCGTGATGTTTCTGGTTCTCCTAAAAGATCCCATACTGGAATAATGACAGATTCAGCAGGTAAATCCATACAATAATGAATCATCTGACGATGTAATTTACGTTCCTTATAACCATCTAATAAGAGTTCTACATCCTTTAAGCTATCTTTATCAAGATTATCATACCATCCCATTAATGTATCATTATCATGTGTACCGCTATAAACAACAACCTTATCAAAATCAAATTCATCTTTGTAATGGAACTGGAAGATATACATTCCCTTGAAATTATAATGATCTCTTAGTTCATACACTTCATCTCTTAATAAGCCTAAATCTTCTGCAAGAATATGTGTATCTGGATATTCTTCAAATAATTTGTCAAATAGTGCATAGCCTGGTGCTTCGACCCATTCCCCTACTACTGCAGTAGGTTCTGATGCTGGAATCTTCCAATAAGTATCAAATCCACGGAAATGATCAATACGTACTTCATCATAAAGCTTATTCGCACTATGAATTCTATCAATCCAGAACTTGAAATTTGTCTTTTCTAGATGATCCCAGTCATAGATAGGGTTACCCCATCTCTGTCCAAATTCACTAAAATAATCAGGTGGTACACCTGCCACAAATGAAGGTGTGCCATCTTCTTCTAACAAGAAGTCTTCCTGATCTAACCAGCAATCAGCACTATCTAATCCTACATAGATAGGCATATCCCCTATAATCATAATACCCTGATCATTCGCATATTTCTTTAATGCATACCATTGTTTGAAGAAATAATACTGTAAGAACTCCTGATAATTGATTTCTTTCTCAAAAGGTAATAGTTCAAAAGATTGATGTTTAGGGAACTCCTTATATTCCTCATGCCACTCTGTCCATGGCTTTCCCTCATTTGTTAATTTAAAAGTACGAAATAATGCATAACCCTCAACCCATTTATTGTTTTCCACAAACTGCTTAAAATCATCATTAAATTCAAATCTTTTATAAGCGAGTCTTAATAAGTCTTCTTTATGTGCACGTACAGCTTCATATTCCACTGTTTCAGCCTGTTTATTAAATGTTTTTAATTCACCTTTTTCAAGTAAACCATCATTAACTAAATCTTCTAAATCAATATAAAGTTCATCACCCGCATAAGATGAATATGGCTGATAAGGTGAATTCCCATATGCTAAAGGATTAAGTGGTAAGATCTGCCAGATCTTTACATCTGATTTCTTTAGCTGATCTACAAATGTATATGCGTTCTTTCCAAAATCTCCTACACCATAAGATGATGGTAGTGCAGAGATAGGACATAGTATTCCTGCTTTCATATTAATAACCTAACTCCTGTCTCATAATAATTACATGGATTCTATCCTTATTTCCCTGGCGTGCAAGTTTGACATAAGATGCACAAATTCTTTGATCTGACATGCAATTGACACACTTACCAGCAACAGCACATCCTGTTTGACGGTGTAATCTAATCGCATTTGCCGGTGCTGACACGTTTTTAATATGATCAATAGCTTCTTCTTCTGATTCAAAGATCTTATTGACACCAGCAACGACATAAACATCCTTAGGTCCATAAATCATTGCAGCCACTCTATTACCATTGCCATCAATATTATATAAACAGCCATCTGTTGTCATTGCATTGGTACTAGTTAAATAAATATCCGCGTTAAATGCTTCATGATGTATTGCATTGATTTCTTCTTTAGTTAATCCTTTAGCATAACGATCAAGGAACTTCACATCACTTGCACGCACTAAATCTAATACATGCATTTCATCAAGTGACATAGAACCACCTACTGCCACTACCTTTTGGTCCTTGAAAATTGTCTTAAAATAATCATGAAGTTCTTCTTCTGTATTAAATACATTACAAGTCATGTTATTTCTTTCTAATGCTTTCTTTAATCTTTCAATTTTTAAATCATACATACCCAATAAATTCTTATCCATAAAAACACCTCTCTGTGCTCTATTATAACATATCAAAGTGCGTTATAATAAATAAAAAAGGAGGTTTAACCATGAGCAAGAAACTACTAGTTGTTGTAGATTATCAGAATGATTTTGTGGATGGTGCACTTGGATTTGAAAAAGCAGCCAAGATTGCCCCTTATATCATTTCATTAGCAAAGAAATATGAAGAAGAAGGTGAAGATGTCTGGTTTACTAAAGATACACACTTTAATAACTATCTAGAGACACAGGAAGGCAAGAATTTACCTGTACCTCATTGTATCTCGCAGACCAAAGGACATGAACTTTATGGAGAATTACAGTCTTTAAGTAGAAATCATACAGTGATTGAAAAGAATACTTTCCCATCTTTAATGCTTGCGAACTTATTAAAAGATACAGCTTACGAAGAAGTAAGAGTAGTAGGAGTAGTGACTGATATTTGTGTTATTTCTAATTGTATTATGATTAAGAGTGCACTTCCTGAAGCTTTAATTGAAGTAGATACAAAAGGATGTGCTTCTTTTGATGAAAACCTAGAAAAAGCAGCTCTTACAGTATTAGAAAAGAGTTTGCAAGTTAAAGTGATTTAGTGTTATTTTTCTGTTTTCCATAAATAATATAAATTGTTTTGTATTATTTCCTCATTTTGTATTGCATCTAGCAAATGATAGTACTATAATGAGAACAATTCTAAAGGGGGATTTTAATAATGGAAATCAAAGTAGAAAGAGCAAAGACTCTTAAAGAAAAGCCAGATCAGTCAAATCTTGGCTTCGGTAAATATTTTACAGATCATATGTTTGTATATGATTGGGATTCTGAAAAAGGATGGCATGATGCACGTATTGTACCATATGCTCCAATTCAGATGGATCCAGCTACAATGGTCCTTCACTATGCACAGGAAACTTTTGAAGGCTTAAAGGCTTATCGTGATCCAGAAGGAAATGTTCAGTTATTCCGTCCAGAAATGAATGCGAAACGTATGAGAAACTCAAACAAACGTTTATGTATGGCTGAATTACCAGAAGAAGACTTCGTAGAAGCTGTAGAAACTCTTGTTAAGTATGAACAGGATTGGATTCCTACTGCACCTGAAACTTCTTTATATATTCGTCCATTCATGTTTGCGACTGAACCAGGTGTTGGTGTTCATCCAGCAAATAAATATAAATTCGTTATTATCTTAACACCAGTTGGAAACTATTATCCTGAAGGTGTTGCACCAGTTAAGATTTGGATTGAAGATGAATTTGTAAGAGCTGTTAAGGGTGGTACTGGTTTCACTAAATGTGGTGGTAACTATGCTGGTTCACTTGCTGCTCAGGTAAAAGCTGAAGAACATGGTTATACTCAGGTATTATGGCTAGATGGTCAGGAAAGAAAGTATGTTGAAGAAGTTGGTTCTATGAACATCATGTTCTTAATCAACGATACAGTAGTGACTGCACCTCTTGAAGGTTCAGTACTTCCAGGTGTTACAAGAGATTCTATGCTTACAATTCTTCGTGACTGGGGCTATAAAGTAGAAGAGCGTCATCTAAGTGTTGATGAATTAATGGAAGCAGGACGTACTGGTGCTTTAAAAGAAGCTTGGGGTACAGGTACTGCAGCAGTTATTTCTCCAGTTGGTGAATTATGTTATAAGGGTGAAGAGGTTCTTATCAATGACTTCAAGACTGGTGAATTAACTCAGAAATTATATGATACTTTAACAGGTATCCAATGGGGTAAACTTCCAGATAAGTTCAACTGGATTCATAAAGTAAAATAATCAAAAAGCGCTTCGGCGCTTTTTTTTGTGCTTATAATTAAGTAGTCTAGAATGAAAGAGAGTATAAGATATATAAAATTGACAGGAGAATGCACGATTAGAGTCCATCAAGGAAAAACAGAACTATGACAATAAGATGACCAAAAAAATAGTGCGTAAGCACAACAATAGAATCAAAGACTACAGCACACATTGTGATTAATTACTGTCTTGATAATGATATAGGAACACTTATCGTGGGCTATAATGAAACACTTCAGAAGTATTCCAATATAGGTAAAAGTAATATGATATCCCCTATAAGATACTTCAAGATAAGCTTGAATATCTCTGTAAATCAAATGGCATCATACTTGCAATATAGGAAGAATCGTACACCTCAAAGGCCAGCTTTTGGGATAAGACCATTTCAGTAGAAAGAGAATAAATCGTGGACAGTATAGAATTGCTGATGAGAATGTACTAAATGCAGATATAAATGGTTGTGGATACAAGTATCCTATACGATAGAGGCGAAGTAGACATGTAATAACAATAGGGATCAACTAGTATTAGGTGAAAACTTAAATACTAAGAAACTAAAAACTCCGACTTAATTTTAAAATTAAGCCGGAGTGGTTTATTTGCTGTGTTTTCCAATAATAAATACAGCAGTTCCAATAATTATGATTAAAGAACCACATATTGTCAATAAATAGGAAACAACCATATATTTCTCCTTGAGAGGACAACATCCTTATAAAGATAGTAACATTTATTGGTTCAAAAGTGTAGTGTTTTTATTGAAAACAAAAGAAAAAATGCGATTTTAGTCGCACTTTCCCTATCTATCTTCGATATTTTTATATTCTTTAAGTTCTCCCACAAATTTAGTGGCAGGTCTAACAATTCGTCCACTATAAAGCTTAGATTCAATATTATGAGCGACCCACCCTACTGTTCTTCCAATTACAAAGAGTAATGTATAAAGATCTTCAGGAATGCCAAGCATATCATAAACTAAACCACTATAAAAATCGACATTTGTACAGACATGGATACCTTTTCTCTTATAGATTTCATCAATCGCAATAGCTGAGAATTTTCTATAAAATTCATATTCATCATGTCTGAATTTTTCATATGATAATTCTTCACACTGTTTTGCAAGAATTTCACTACGCGGATCACTTAATGTATATAC
>NZ_DAWDDM010000124.1:0-5790 GCF_052354645.1 Catenibacterium sp. | reverse complement strand
ATGTTACCTTAATAAATGTGGTGGTGGTATGGAAACAAAGGAAATACTAGAAAAAGTAAAAACAGGAGAACTATCTGTAGAAGAAGCCGAACAATTCTTTAAGAAATCAGCTTTTGAAGAATTAGGCTATGCAAAATTAGATACAAATAGAGAAATACGTTCAGGATTTCAGGAGGTGATTTATTGCCAGGGAAAAGCAGACGATCACTTAGTCGGTATTGTGAGAAAACTTTTTGAGGTGCAAGGAGAAGTTTTTGGGACAAGAGCCTCAATACATCAATATGAACTCTTAAAGAGTGAATTTCCTGAACTAGAATATGATCCATTATCACATATTATTAAGATAGAAAAAGAAAAGGAACATAAAGGGAAGATTGTTGTATGCAGTGCTGGTACAGCAGATCTTAATGTGGCTGAAGAAGCAGCACAGACAGCTGAATTCTTTGGGTGTCATGTAGAACGTTTGTATGATGTAGGTGTGAGTGGTATTCATCGCTTATTATCTAAATTAGATATCTTGCAATCTGCAAGATGTATTATTGCGGTGGCAGGAATGGAAGGAGCTCTTGCAAGTGTCATAGGTGGTTTAGTAGATTGTCCTGTTATTGCAGTACCTACATCAGTGGGTTATGGAGCCAGCTTTCATGGTGTCAGTGCTTTACTTACAATGATTAATTCCTGTGCCAATGGTATTGCGGTAGTGAATATTGATAATGGTTATGGTGCAGGTTATATCGCAACTCAGATTAATAGAACGGGAGAATCAAAATGAATCAATTATATTTAGAATGTTATTCTGGAATAAGTGGAGATATGTTTGTCGCAAGCTTACTTGATCTAGGGGCTTCAAAAGAAGTATTAGAAGAAGTTCTTTCATCATTACCTCTTACAGGGTTTAAAACTGAAATCACAAGAGTCAATAAATCAGGACTTGATGTCTGTGATTTTAATGTTGTTTTGGATCATGATAATCATGATCATGATATGAATTACTTATATGGTGAACATACGCATCATGAACATCACCATCATCATGAACATCGTCACTTGCATGATATTTTAAATATCATTGATCATGCACAAATGACAGATCATGCTAAAGAATTGGCTAAAAAGATTTTCACTATTTTAGGTGAAGCAGAGGCAAAAGCCCATGGTACTTCTATTGATGAAGTACATTTTCATGAAGTAGGTGCTGTGGATTCTATTGTAGATATTATTTCTGCAGCCGTATGCTTTGATGATTTAGATATTGATGAAGTCTATATTCCGGTTATTTATGAAGGAACAGGTACTGTGAATTGTGCTCATGGAACACTTCCTGTCCCAGTTCCTGCAGTGAATAATATTGTGTCTAGTCATCATTTACCTATTCATATTGATACTATCAAAGGAGAATTAGTGACTCCTACAGGCGCTGCCATTGCTGCGTCTATTGTGACATCTCATACACTTCCTTCTACCTTTACAATAAAAAAGACAGGTATAGGGGCAGGTAAGCGTGCTTATGAAAGACCAAGCTTACTTCGTGCAATGTTGATTGAAACAGATCCCAGGCACCAATAAGGTATGTAAACTAGAAACAAATATTGATGATAGTACAGGAGAAGTATTAGGTCATGTGATGGAGTTATTAATGTCTCATGGTGCTAAAGATGTTCATTATATTCCTGTGATGATGAAAAAGAACAGACCTGCTTACTTACTCAATGTATTATGTGATGAAGAAAAAAGAAAAGAATTAGAAACAATCATTTTTAAAGAAACAAGTACTATCGGTATTAGACGTACTTACATGGAACGTACAGTTCTTCAAAGAACTTTTGAAACAATTTCTACACCTTTAGGTGATGCTGTATTTAAGGTGGTCAATATAGATGGAGAGAAAAGAGCGTATCCTGAATATGAAAGTGCGAAGTTATTAAGTGAAAAACATAATTTATCTATTATAGATGTTTATCAATTGCTGGAAAGGAGTTATTATGAATTTATTAACCATCATTGATCAGTATTTACATGAGGATGTCATGATTGCTTTTTCTGGTGGCGTAGACAGTACACTCTTATTAAAAATGGCAGTTGAAGCATCAAAGAGATATCATACGCATGTCTATGCTGTTACTATTCAAACGGCGCTTCATCCTGTGATGGAAGCAGATGAAGCCAAGCAAATAGCTGAAGAATTAGGGGCGATTCATAAAGTGATTCATGTAGATGAATTAGAAGGTGCAGGAATAGAGAATAATCCTGTAGATCGTTGTTATTTATGTAAGAAGTATATGTTTACTAAAGTGAAGGAACTTGCACATAGTTTAGGTATTTCTACTATTCTTGAAGGTACAAACGCTGATGATTTAAAACAATATCGTCCTGGTATCAAAGCAATTAAGGAATTAGGATTACATAGTCCACTCTTAGAGGCTAATATGACTAAAAAAGAAATTAGAGAATTGGCTGGTACTTATGATTTAAAAGCGGCTAATAAGCCTTCTTCACCTTGTCTTGCGACAAGATTTCCTTATCATACATTACTTAATTATGAGGAAATGCGTAAAGTAGAAAAGATTGAAGATTATCTTCATGCATATGGTTTCTACAATGTACGTGCAAGAATACATAATGACTTAGTACGTTTAGAAATTGATCAGGATGCTTTTATGAAATGTATGGATTACCATCAAGAGATTGTCTTATTTATTAAAGAATTAGGATATGACTATGTAACACTTGATCTAGAAGGATTTAGAAGTGGTAGTCAGGATATTAAACTGGAGGAAAAATAATATGCATATGGCTGACGCCTTAGTCTCACCTGCTGTTGCGACAACGATGTATTTGGCATCAGGTGCAATGACTATTTATTCAATAAAAAAACTAGAAGAAGAAAATAATCCACAGAAACTCCCAATGATGGGTGTCATGGGCGCCTTTGTCTTTGCAGCCCAGATGATCAATTTCACTATCCCTGGAACAGGTTCATCAGGACACTTAACAGGAGGACTCATGTTAACCGCACTATTAGGTCCTTATGCAGGATTTCTTACGATGGTAGGTATACTGGCAATACAATGTCTGCTTTTTGCGGATGGTGGGTTACTTGCCCTAGGATGTAATATATGGAATATGGCATTTTATGGATGCTTTATCTCTTCGATGTTGATATTTAAGCCAATAATTAGTAAAAAATTATCTAAGAAGAACTTAATGATTGCCTCTATCTTAGGCTCTATCATTTCTTTACAATTAGGTGCCTTCTCAGTAGTTGTAGAAACAGAATTATCAGGTATTACAGCACTCCCATGGAACTTATTCATTGGTGTGATGCAGCCTATTCATCTTGCAATAGGTGCAGTAGAAGGTATTATTACAGGCTTAGTTCTATCATTTATTTATGAAGCACGTCCAGAACTTATCTGGCAGGGGCACACAACTAAACTAGCAAAAACATCTAAAAAGAAGCTTCTTGCACTCTTTGGTGGTCTCTCTGTTGCAGTGGCTGGGATCTTATCAATATTCGCAAGTGCCTTTCCTGATGGATTAGAATGGTCTATTTTACAGTTGACTGGTTCTACAGAATTACAACATAAAGGGGCTATTTATTCTTTGTCTTCGCGTGTTCAGGAACTCACTGCATTATTACCTGACTATAATATTGCAGGACATGAATCAATCTTAGGTGGGATGTTTGCAGGAATCGTTGGAGTCTTAGTTGTCATAGGACTCTATATGCTCATTCATCGTTATCATGAAAAACATACAGAAAGCCATTAAGAGAGTGCATCAAATTGATGCACTTTCTAAGCGTACAACCATTCTTTCTGCCATTCATCCCACTTATAAGATTTTGATTGTATTACTTTATTTGATAATCACTGCTTCTTATTCTATTCATAATATTTATATTGTAGTGATGTTTTTACCATTACTCTTATTTTCAATGCTTGGAGAAATCAATTTATTCAAATGTCTAGGAGAACTCAAACCATTAGTGGCTTTATTACTCTTTATGGGAACACCTTTCTTATTCTTTAAGGAATATGGAATCACTTGTTTTATTGTGCTCGCATTAAAAGGAATATTTGCCTTATTATTCTCTTACATATTGATGACCACAACATCTATGGAGGAACTCTGTATGGGATTATCTAAACTAAAAGTGCCTCAATCTCTTATTGTCGTCATCATGTTAATCCAAAGATATCTCATTCTTTTCTTTAAAGAAATAGACAAAACTTTGCTTGCCTATAGTTTACGTGCACCAGGGCAGAAGGGTATTTCTATAAAGACATGGGGAACATTAGTTGGTTCAATGATGCTTCGTTCCATTGATCGTGCTATGAATGTCTATCAATCTATGATGTTAAGAGGCTTTAAAGGTGTAATGCCATTACAATCAAAAAAATATGATTATAAGTTATCTAAACTTACATTTGGTATTATGTGTGTACTATTACTATTCTTGAAAGGAGTGACCTTATGATTAAACTGAATCATTTCTCTTTCTCTTATATAGAGAATCGTATTATATTAGATGATTTGAATTTTCATATCCAAAAAGGTGAAAAAGTAGGGCTCATTGGCTGTAATGGAGCAGGGAAATCTACACTTCTTAAAACTATTATTGGAATAGAAAATGGTCAGGGAGAACTGAAAGTTACAGATTTGACTATGAACAATCAAAACCTTGCATCCATTCGTTCTCATATTGGCTATGTCTTCCAGGATTCAGATAATCAGCTCTTTATGTCTTCTGTATATGAGGATGTAGCCTTTGGACCAATGAATGAAGGATTACAGGGAGATGAATTAGAAGAACGTATCAATAAAGCGTTGGATCTTGTACATATGCAGGAAAAGAAGCATGAAAAGATTTATCGATTATCTGGTGGGGAGAAAAAAAGAGCTGCCATTGCGACAGTCCTTTCTATGCGTCCAGATATTCTATTATTTGATGAACCTTCTGTTTCATTAGATCCTAAACATCGTCGTGGACTAATTAACGTATTAAACGAACTCCCTTATACAATGTTGATAGCGTCCCATGATTTAGATTTTATTTATGATACATGTGATCGTGTTTTATTACTATCTAATGGAAAACTTGTTGCAGATGGACCAACTCAAGACATCTTAACAAATAAAAAGCTTCTTGAAGAAAATGGTTTAGAGCTTCCTCTTTCATTTAGTAGACAAAAGAGTATATAATAGAGCTTTGTGAGGTGAAAAAGATGCGTTATGCACAAATAAGAGAAGTAGATATTGCGAATGGACCAGGTATTAGAGTATCTCTTTATACTCAAGGATGTCATCGTCATTGTCCATTCTGTTTTAATCAGGAAACATGGGATTTTAATGGAGGAAAGGCTTTTACATCTGAATTAGAAGATGTACTAATTAAACTTATTAACAAACCCCATATTGCAGGATTCACACTTTTAGGTGGAGAACCTTTTGAAGAAGAAAACAGAGACGATATTTTAGAATTACTCAAACATATCAAAAAAGAATGTCCTACTAAATCTATCTGGGTCTATTCTTCATTCCTTTATGAAGAAATTATGGAATGGAAACAGCCATTACTTGATTATGTTGATGTATTAGTAGATGGACCATTTGTGAATGAATTAAAAGATGCGAATCTCAAATTCAGCGGTTCTTCTAATCAAAGAATTATTGATATTAAGAAAACAAAAGAAAATAAAGAAATCACTTTAGTTGAGTTTAAAGAGATATAATAAAAAATTATCGAATTAATAAAGAAATTCCTATACAAAAGAAAACGTTTTAGCG
>NZ_DAWDDM010000123.1:0-5799 GCF_052354645.1 Catenibacterium sp. | reverse complement strand
TACCAATTTGGGATAGCCCAATTGATATTTTCATCTAATTTGTCAACAATCTGAAGCATGCCTTCTAGGCATGCTCGTTTTATTCTAGTTCAAATGCTCCAGTATATAACTGATAATACTGACCCTTCTGTTTAATTAAGTCATCATGAGACCCACGTTCAATAATATGACCATGATCTAATACCATGATTACATCAGAATTCTGTACAGTAGACAATCTATGTGCAATAACAAATACAGTACGTCCTTTCATTAAAGCATCCATACCCTTTTGTACAATCGCTTCTGTACGTGTATCAATAGATGATGTTGCTTCATCCATGATCATAACAGGTGGATCTGCCACCGCAGCTCTTGCAATCGCAATTAGCTGTCTTTGACCTTGTGATAAACTTGCCCCATTACCAGTCAACATTGTGTTATAACCATCTGGTAGACGAGTAATGAAATCATCAGCACCAGCAAGCTTTGCGGCTTCAATACATTGTTCATCAGTCGCTTCTAAATAACCATAACGGATATTATCCATAACTGTACCAGTAAAGAGGTTTGTATCCTGCAAGATAATACCAAGTGATCTTCTTAAATCAGGCTTTTTGATCTTATTGATGTTGATACCATCATATCTGATCTTACCATCTTCAATATCATAGAATCTATTAATTAAGTTGGTAATAGTTGTCTTACCAGCACCAGTGGCCCCTACAAAGGCAACCTTCTGCCCAGGCTTTGCATATAATGTGATGTTATGAAGAATCATCTTATTAGGATTATAAGCGAAATCTACATCATGCATTTCTACATCGCCTTCAAGTCTTGTATAAGTCACAGTACCATCTTCATGTGGATGTTTCCATGCCCACATTTCAGTACGTTCAGTTGTTTCTACTAATTCACCATTTTCTTCTTTAGCATTCACTAAAGTAACATAGCCTTCATCAAATTCAGGTTCTTCATCTAATAATCCAAAGATACGGCTTGCCCCTGCAAGACCCATAACAACAGAGTTGATCTGCTGAGAAATCTGACCAATCTGGCCAGTGAACTGCTTAGTCATATTTAAGAATGGAACAACGATAGAAATATTAAGTGCCATACCAGATAAAGATACATTTGGTGTCTTTAGATAAAGAAGAACACCTCCTGTTAAGGCAATTAATACATAAAGAATATTACCCATGTTATTCAGAACAGGCATCAAGATATTCGCAAATGTATTGGCTTTTCTAGATGCTTCAAACCAGGCATTGTTTACTTTATCAAACCCTGCGATTGCATCTTCTTCATGATTGAATACTTTAATAACCTTCTGTCCATTCATCATTTCTTCAATATAACCTTCAGTTGCACCAAGTGTCTGCTGCTGTTTAATAAAGAATCTTGAACTCTTAGAACCAAAATTCTTAGTAATAAAGAACATAATAACACAGCCAATTAATACAACCCCAGTCAACCAAAAACTATAGTAGATCATGATGCAAAATACTGTTAGAAGTACAATAGAAGTCTGCATCAATGCAGGTAATGACTGAGAAATAAGCTGTCTTAATGTATCAGTATCATTTGTATAAATAGACATGATATCACCATGTGCATTTGTATCAAAATAACGGATTGGAAGACTTTCCATTCTTGCAAACATCTTTTCTCTGAATTTCATTAATGAACCCTGAGTGACTACAGCCATTAAACGGTTGTATGTAAATGAAGCAATTAATGAAAGAATATAAAGAATAAGTAATACAGTTACAAATGATAATACTTCAGGCTTAGCATGTAGCCAGTCTTTTGTACGCCAGTATTTTTCAATAACAGCAATGATATTCTGCATAAAAACAGATGGAATAGAGCTGACAACAGAATTAAATAGAATTAATACAATAATAACAGGTAGAAGAACAGGATAGAATTCAAAGAGTGTTTTAATGAGACGTGTAAATGTGTTCTTCTTATTACCACGATTATTTTTCATCCTGTTCACCTCCCTTGTTTTGTGAATAGTATACTTCCTGATAAATTGGATTTGATGCAAGAAGTTCATCATGAGTACCGATTGCTTCAATAGAACCATTATTCATGATAATGATCTGATCTGCATCCTGTACACTTGAAACTCTTTGTGCAATGATGATTTTCGTAGTTTCAGGAATAAACTTCTTAAATCCTGCTCTAATAATAGCATCTGTTTTAGTATCTACAGCACTTGTAGAGTCATCAAGAATTAAGATTTTTGGTTTCTTAAGTAATGCACGTGCAATACATAATCTCTGTTTCTGACCACCAGAAACGTTAGTACCACCCTGTTCAATATGTGTATCATATTTATCTGGGAACTGTTCAATAAATTCATCAGCACATGCAAGATGACATGCTTCTTCTATTTCTTCGTCTGTGGCATCTTTATTACCCCAGCGTAAGTTATCTTTAATAGAGCCAGAGAATAAAACATTCTTCTGTAATACAACAGAAACTGCATCTCTTAAAGTGACTAAGTCATAATCTCTTACATCTACACCAGCCACTTTCACTTCACCTTCAGTCACATCATATAGACGTGAAATAAGGTTAACAAGTGATGTTTTAGAAGAACCAGTACCTCCTAAAATACCAATAGTCTGTCCTGATTTAATGTGTAGATTAATATTTTCAAGAGCATAACGATCAGCACGCTTAGAATATTTAAATGATACATTATCAAAATCAATAGAACCATCATTTACTTCATAAATAGGTTTCTCTGGATTTGAAATTGTACGCTGTTCTTCTAATACAGCAACAATACGTTCACATGATTCAATAGAGATAGTCACCATTACAAAGATCATTGATAACATCATCAAGCTCATAAGAATCTGGAAACTATAAGTAAGTAATGAAGACAACTGTCCAACCTGAATAATAGCTCCACCAAAATTAACAACCAAATAAGAACCAAAAGTAAGTACGAAGATCATTACAACATAAAGACAGAACTGCATCATTGGGTTATTTAATGCAAGAATCTTTTCAGCTCTTGTGAAATCACCACAAACATCTTCTGCAGCTTCATTGAATTTCTTCTTTTCAAAGTCTTCACGTACAAATGATTTTACAACTCTAATACCGTTGATATTTTCCTGTACTGAATTATTTAAGTTATCGTATTTCTTAAATACTTTTCTAAATAAAGGCATTGTCTTCTTAATAACAAGTCCTAAACCAATACCAAGTACCGGAATAGTAAATAAGAAGATCAACGCAAGTCGACCACCCATAATAAATCCCATGACCAATGAGAAGATCAACATAAGTGGAGCACGTACAACTGTACGAATAATCATCATATAAGCCATCTGAACGTTAGTGACATCAGTTGTCATACGAGTTACAAGTGAAGATGCACTAAAACGGTCAATGTTTTCAAATGAGAAGTTCTGAACTGCAACAAACAAGTCTTTACGTAAGTTCTTACCAAAACCAGCTGAAGCATTAGCTGCTTTAATACCTGCAAGAGCCCCAAATAGGAGTGAGAAACAGGCCATGATAATAAGTATCACACCATATTTCATAATAACAGAGAGATCACAACCATTCTGCATTCTATTGACTAAATTTGCGACCATTAATGGAATAATACATTCTACTAATGCTTCAAAAGCCACAAGAACAGGTGTCAAAATTGAATCTCTCTTGTATTCACGAATACTTTTCTTAAGCACACGAATTATATTCATATTATTTCCCCTTTCATTCATTTTCTAGATTTGAATAGACCTTTTTCAGAAGTTCAGCTAAAGTATCCATTTCTTCCTGTGTTAATCCCTTCATCATGAGACGATTGGATTCAGCCATATTCTTTTTTGCCTGTGCACAATGGCTTTCACCTTTTTGTGTTAAACAGGCAACTTTAATTCGCTTATCCTTAGAATCATCACAACAATGAATAAGATTCTTCTCCTGAAGTCTTCCTAGAAGTCCCGCAGTTGTTGATTGAGCTACATGTAAGTCTTTCTCAATCTCCTTAAAGGTCATTCTCTGATCAGGTGCGTCCTGTAATTTCAATAAAACATGGGACTGCATTAAAGTTAATCCTTCTTTTCTTAAAGAATTATTCGCACGCTTCTTTAAACAGTCATTAATATGCTTAATATAGCTTACTACTTCACTTTCTCTCATCAGTTTACCTCCTTCTGCGCATTAGAATGATAGTACACTTTCAATCCAATGTCAATAGTATGCTATTAAATATTAAATTATAAAAAAAGAAGGACTTAGTCCTTCTTCTCAGCCTTGGATTCACAATAATAACATCTATAGATACGTTTCTCTCTATTTGCAAGATAGAACACCTGATCTAAATCTCTTTCTACAGATGTAATACATCTTGGGTTCTTACATTTAGCCACATTAATGATTTTTTCAGGAAGCTGTAATTTCTTCTTTTCTACTGTTTCACCATTCTTAATAATAGAAACAGTAATATTAGGATCAATATAACCTAATACATCTAAATCAACATCAAAATCGTTATCAATCTTGATGATGTCTTTCTTACCCATCTTATTAGAACGGCAATTCATGATGATTGCAACCTGACAATCTAACTTACCTAGATCAAGAGCATCATATACTTCTTTTGCTTTACCAGCTGCAATATGGTCAATCACAATACCATTTTTAATACTGTCTATTCTCATAATCTTTCCACCTCATTCTGTAATCCTAATAAGCTTAAGATCAATGCCATACGGATAAAACGTCCATTATGAGCCTGTCTGAAATAAGCAGCTCTTGGATCTGCATCGACTTCAGTCTTGATTTCATTGACACGTGGAAGTGGATGCATAATAATCATATCTTTCTTTGCAGCCTGTAATTTTTCTTCATCTAAGATATAAGTATCTCTTAAACGGATATAATCCTGTTCATTGAAGAAACGTTCCTGCTGTACTCTTGTCATATAAAGAATATCTAATTCTGGCATGACTTCTTCCATGCTACGTACTTCTTTATATTCAATACCCATTGGATCAAGAATGTCTTCTTTTAAATATTCAGGAAGTTTTAATTCATCTGGAGAGATAAATACAAACTTAGTACCTTGATTACGTGACATCGCTTTTAATAATGAATGAACTGTACGTCCAAACTTCAAGTCACCACAGAAACCTACTGTAAGGTTCTTTAAAGTGCCTTTTTCTCTCTGAATAGTTAATAAGTCAGTTAATGTCTGAGTAGGGTGATTATGTCCTCCATCACCTGCATTAATTAAAGGTACAGTGCATGTTGATGAAGCCACAACTGGAGCACCTTCCTTTGGATGACGCATTGCGATAATATCACAATAGCCACTAACTACATGAATTGTATCTGATACTGTTTCTCCCTTAGAAGCACTAGATACGTTTGCAGTTGGGAATCCTAATACCTTTCCTCCAAGTGATAACATAGCACTTTCAAAAGATAGTCTTGTACGTGTACTAGGTTCGAAGAATAGTGTTGCAAGAATCTTATGTGCACATACGTCCTGATAACGTGTACGGTCTTTGATGATATCGTTTGCGAGTGCGATTAAATCATCAATTTCTTCAACAGATAAGTCCATTGGATCAATAATGAATTTTTTCATGGTGAGCTCCTTCTTTATAAACTTGTTTTAATTCCTATCTATTATATCACAGCGCCTCTATTTAAACAGTTTTTTCTAATAAAAACGTTTAATTGATATATTAACTATATTATTATGATATAGGTAAGGAGAAAGATTATGACTGAATAAGAAAAAATGTTGAAAGAAATGTTGTATAATGCCAACAACGA
>NZ_DAWDDM010000122.1:0-5802 GCF_052354645.1 Catenibacterium sp. | reverse complement strand
TGATGATCAGCATGAATGGCCACTTGAGGCAAATGTGTAATACATAATACTTGATTGTTTAATGAAATAGAATGCATCTTTAATCCAATTGCATCAGCAACTTTACCACTCACACCTGTATCAATTTCGTCAAAAACAACTGTATTCATATGGTTTTGATTCATAGTAATTGTTTTAATGGCTAACATCAAACGTGATATTTCACCACCACTTGCTGTTTCATTTAAAGGAGTAAAAGCCTGTCCTTTATTCATAGAAACCATAAACGTAATGTCGTCTTTTCCAGTATCACTAAGACTGCATTCCTTTATATCTACCTTTAGTTTTGCATCAGGTAGATAAAGATCTTTTAATTCTTTTTCTAGTGTATCAACAAAAATGAGTCCCTGTTCTTCTCTTAACGATGTTAGTTTTGACGCAATCTGATATGCTTCATGATAAGCTTGATCTTTTTGTTTATTTAAATCAGCAAGTACATCTTCACGATTCAACGCAGCATCTAGCTTTTCTTTTAATTCTGTCTGTGCCTGATAGATATCATCTACTGAGTATCCATACTTTCTTTGCAGGCGATGAATAGTAAAAAGTTCTTCCTGAAGTTCATTGAAACGATATTCATCAAAATCAATAGAATCAAACGCTGTTTCTATGCGATCTACAAGATCCTGCATACTATAATATTGATTATAGAATTCATCATATAATTCATTAAAAGATTCTGTATTACTCATATGACCAAGTGCACCTAATGCATCATTTATTTGATTTAATGCACCTTGCTTGTCAGACATAGCTTCATCAAACTCAGTCATATATTTATGCATGGATTCATAGTTTTTCATCATTCTGAGTTCTTCTTCAAGCTGATCAATTATTTCATCTGTATATTCAAAATCCTTTAGTTCATCATACTGTTTCTGATAATATTCTATTCTTTCATCACTCAGATCCTCTTGTTCAAGTTTCTTGAGCTTCTGTGAAATTTTCTTATATTCAAAGTAGTATTTATGATATTCAGATAGTAATGAATCATCCTGGTGATTCATAAATGACTGCAATATCTTTAAATGATTTTTTACATTAAAGATTTCTTGTGTTTGATATTGTGAATGAATATCTAATAAGTAGGGAGCCACTTGTTTTAAAGCACTATTTGTGACAGTGCGATAATTGATTTTAATTGTTGAACGTCCATTGTCTAATATCTCTTTTGTGATAATAAGATCATCATCACCGTCTATATTCAATTCGTCTAGAATCTTCTGAATTGAATCATTCATATCAAAAACACCTTCAATGACTGCTTTCTTAGAGCCTTTTCTTACAAGTGAAGAAGATGCTCTTGCACCACATAATTGTTCGAGCGCATTAATAATAATAGATTTACCTGCGCCTGTTTCACCTGTTAAGGCTGTCATGCCTTCATCAAAGTCAACGGTTGTTTGATCGATAATGACAAAAGAAGAGATAAATAGACTTTTCAACATTTAAAATCACCTACTTTCATTAAAATGTTTATGTGCTTCACTTACAACATCATCAATACAATAAGCTGAATTCTCTTGATGATCATTTACAAAATAACCTAAGAATTCAATATTACCTTCCCCACCAGTAATAGGTGAGAATGTTAAACCTTTTAAAGAGAAGCCATTATCATTTGCATATCCAATAACTTCTTCAATAACTCTTTTATGGACCTTTGGATCCTTTACAATACCATGTTTTCCAACATCATCTTTACCTGCTTCAAATTGAGGCTTGATTAAAGATACGATTACACCATCAGGCGCAATCACATTCTTTAATGCATTGAACATATGTCTTAAAGAAATAAAAGAAACATCAATAGAAGCAAATGTAGGCATGCCGTACTTAAAATCATCAAGCTTAGCATAACGGAAATTATATTGTTCCATGACTTCTACACGTTCATCATTACGAAGTTTCCATACAAGCTGATTGGTTCCTACATCTACAGCATAAACCTTCTTTGCCCCATGCTGAAGCGCACAATCAGTAAAGCCTCCAGTAGATGAACCAATATCAATCATAATGACATCTGTAAGATCTAAATTGTATAGTTCAATCGCTTTTTCAAGTTTCAAACCACCACGTGATACATATTTTAATTTTTCGCCCTTGACAAAAAGTTTTGTATCAACTGGAATCTTTGTTCCTGGTTTATCAATATAATCATTTTCATCTCTTACAATGCCCGCCATAATGGCTCTTTGAGCCTGATTTCTAGACTCAAACAACCCCTGCTGGACACATAAAATATCAATTCTTTCTTTTTTCATGTTTTATTTCCTCAATTTTATTTTTCAAATCATTCAACGAAATATGTTCCTGTTTATATAAGGATTCATTATCTCCAAAAGTGACATAGTGATCTTCAATACCTATAAAACTCATATCAACATCTATATGATTCTTTTCATAATATAAACTCATGATACTGCCTAAAGACCCATTGATAAGATCTGTTTCATAAACAATAATTGGTTTATCACTTATTCTTTCCAACATTTCTGTATCTACCGGCTTAATGAATCGTGCATTAATAATATTAATAGGTAGATGATCTGCTTCTGCCATTTCTACTACAGCATTCACATTATCGCCATAGGTCACTACATTAATCATTGCATCATTTGCTTCTTTGATTAATTCCCACTGACCTAGTTTTATAGTATCATCAGTATGTTGATGGGTATTAAGGACTTTATTTTTAGAATAACGCATCACATACGGATAATCTTTGTTGTAATATGCTGTATTGATAAGTTTCTGCGCTTCTACTTCATCTTTAGGCGCCATGATAACTACTCCTGGAATAGGTGCAATCAAACCAATATCAAATACACCATGATGTGTTGCACCATCACCACCTACAAGCCCGGCACGATCAATTCCAATAAGACATGGAAGATGCATTCTCGCAATATCATGATTCAATTGATCATAAGCACGCTGAAAGAAAGAAGAATAAACACTTAGGAACGGAAATTCTCCTCCTTGGGAAAGACCTGCTGCAAGAGTCATCGCATGTTCTTCTGCAATACCCACATCAAATGATCGCTCAGGATACTTTTTAAAGATATTCTGTAAACAGCTTCCTGTAATCATTGCAGGAGTTATCACACATATATCATCATTCTTACTCATCAAATACTCAATATGATCACTTACTGATTGACTCCATGAATGTTTTTCATCATCAACAACTTTTTGCACACCTTTAGATATATCAAAAGGTGCAACACTATGATAAACACCTGAATGATCCTTTTCTGCTGGTTTATATCCCTTTCCTTTTTTAGTAAGGACATGGAGTACAACACTATGGTCTAAACTCTTTACTGTCTCTAGAGCACGAATCAATTCAGCTATATTATGTCCATCAATTGGACCAATATAATCCAAATCAAATTGTGAAAATGGTGTATCAAGTAAAATTTTCTTTTTTACCTTATCCTTAACCTTCTTAGTAACATCAAATATTTTCTGTCCCATAGGAGATTGTGAAAGGATTTCAGTATAATTATTTTTAGCTTGGTTATATTGATATGACATTCTAACATCAGATAAAAAATTAGATAATCCACCTACATTACGTGAAATAGACATATTATTATCATTTAGTATCACAATAACCTTTGTATCTATACCACCAAGGAAATTGAGTGCTTCTAAAGATTCTCCACTCATTAAAGCGGCATCACCAATCACGCTTACTACTTCAAATTTTTCTTTTTTAAGATCTCGGGCAAGAGCCAGACCTGTTGCCCCTGATATAGTTGTAGAAGAATGACCTGCTTCCCAAGGATCATAAATGCTTTCCTGACGATTCTGGAAGCCACATAATCCACCATATTTCTTTAACATAGGAAACTGAGATGCTCTACCAGTCAAAATCTTATGAGCATAAGACTGATGTCCGACGTCAAAAAGAAATTTATCATCAGGTGAATCAAATACATAATGAAGAGCAACAGTCAATTCCACAATACCTAGATTACTAGAGAAATGACCGCCAGTCTGAGAAATGTTTTCGATTAAAAAATCCCTTATGTCCTGTGATAATTGATTTAATTCTGTAATATTCAATTGTTTCAAGAATCGAGGATTCTCAATCTTCTTAATTTCCATTTAATTCACTCTTTTCATAATAATTTGGAATAACTCAATCATCAATCCATGGTTAAGTTGTAAACCATACACATTAGCTAAGCATTCTTCAAATAAATCTTCTACACACTTTTGTGATTCTTCTAAACCAAGTAATGAAACATATGTAGACTTATGATTTGTAATATCACTACCTACTCTTTTGCCCAATGTTTCAGTTGTACTTGTGACATCTAGAATATCATCCTGAATCTGGAATGCAAGCCCAAGCTTGAATCCAATATCTTCTAAAGCGTTTGCGTCTTCTTCTTTCGCAATAAGTCCAGCAATCTTCATTGGTACAGAAATAAGTGCGCCTGTCTTATCATGATGAATAGCCTGTAATTCTTCAAGAGATGCCTTATGCGATTCAAAGTACATATCCTGCTGCTGACCATAAATCATTCCACCTAGTCCAGATGCCTGATATAAAGAACCTAATACCTTGAGTTTAAGTGCATCATTTAAATCCATTCTTAAAATCACATTCATAGATTCATTCAATAAAGCATCGCCTGCTAAAATGGCAGTGGCTTCATCAAATTGTTTATGACATGTTGGTTTACCACGTCTCAAATCATCATTATCCATTCCTGGAAGGTCATCATGAATCAAAGAATATGTATGTATCATTTCGATAGCACATGCAATATCTATATATTTATGATAATCCACATTATATGCTCTTAATGTCTGAATAAAGAGAAGAGGTCTTAATCTCTTACCGCCAGCCATCACAGAATAAGTCATTGCTTCTTTTACTAAACCTGGACGATATTGAGATAAGATTTCTTTTAATCGTTCATTCACTTCTTCAATCATATTATTCATCATCATCACCTAGATAATCTTTTAACTGATTTTCCTCAAAAATTTTAGTTACTTCTTGATCTACATCTTTTAATTTTGTATCACAAAATGCAGCGAGTGACACGCCTTCTTTATAAAGATCTAAACTCTCATCTAAGGACGCTTCATTGTTTTCTAATAAATCAATGATTTCATCTAAACGTGCCATTGCTTCTTCATATGTCTTTTCTGCCATATCATCACCTACTTCACTATGACTTCTTTTTCACCATCTGCATAAACAAGTGTAATTGTATCATCTGTATGAAGATCTTTCACACTCTTAATGATTGCATCATTCTTTTTAGAAATGATATAACCTCTTTGTAATGTTTTTAAAGGACTTAATAAATCAAGTTTTTCAATACAATAAGAGAAAGAAGTCTTTTTATTTTTCAAATAATTCTCAAAACAATTTTTAAGTAATTCCTGTTTATTACTGATATTCTTTGTCTCAATCAATTGTTTCTGTTTAATCAACGTATTGAGTTGAATTACTTTTTTATGCATTTCATAATGTGATTTTTGTTTAATTCTAATTTTATAATTATTCAGCTTAAGATGAACATTATCCAATTTCATGAATTTCGTTTCGAATATTCTAGAAGGATCGGTAAAAACATAGGAATGTGTATACTTTTCTAGTTTTTGTTTTTCTAGATAAATAGTCTTTCTCATGACATTCGATAATTGCATAATCTTTTTTAGAGTTGAATTTAAAGTTCCTTTTTAGAAGGTAATTCAACTAATTCCGCTTCATTAGGCCTACGTTCAAGTAAA
>NZ_DAWDDM010000121.1:0-5919 GCF_052354645.1 Catenibacterium sp. | reverse complement strand
CTCATTTAGCAGGGACTGTCAACATTCTGTCCTTGACTTTTGAACCAGTTTATTTAAATCCCTGTTTTTTTTAGTACACACAATGATATGACATCTCTTTATATTACGATGTGATTAACCTCTCACAAAGTAGCGTGAAACAAATTCCATATTAATTTCTTTGATTTCTCTTTTACCTTCTATATAATCTTCATACATTTCAAAGGGATCTCCAGCCCCAAACAAGCCGCATCCACTGCAGTTCTCACATCCTGCAGAATCATTACAGTCCAATGCTTCTTGTATGATTCTTTTTCTTTCTTCTCTTGTTGTATCTTTAATGAGTACACTCTTCATATCCATCACCCACTTCTAGTATAGAAATAATAAATACAAATAGCAAGCAATATACCTATCTTTTTGGTATGTTATAAATACTAAGGAAAAGAGATAGCATTTCTACTATCTCTTTCGTATGAATTATTCAGCAGCATCAAAATCTTTAGCAAGTGCTTCTGCTCTTGCACGACGACGTTTAGCATCTACTAGACACTTATCGAATAATGCTTCTGCATTTTCAGGATTGATCTTAACTAACTGAGAGAATCTGTTTTCACTCATTAAGAAGTCTCTGAACTTAGAATAATCAGGAGCCTTAGAATCAATTGTAAGTGGGTTCTTACCTTCTTCAGTTAAACGTGGGTCGTATCTTAATAAGTTGAAGTAACCACATTCAACAGCCCATTTTTCCTGTCTTGAAGAGTTAATTAATCCACCCTTGATATGATGTTCATTACATGGTGCATAAGCAATAATTAATGATGGTCCATCATAAGATTCAGCTTCCTTCATAGCCTTAATAGCCTGCATTGGGTTAGCACCTAAAGCAATCTGTGCAACATATACATGACCATAAGCCATAGCAATCTGAGCTAAGTCTTTCTTAGCAACCTTCTTACCACTTGCAGTGAACTTCGCAATAGAAGCAGCCTGTGATGATTTAGAAGACTGTCCACCAGTGTTAGAATATACTTCTGTATCAAGAACTAATACATTGACATTCTGATCATTAGCAAGAACGTGGTCTAATCCTCCGTAGCCGATATCATAAGCCCATCCGTCACCACCGATGATCCACTGAGACTTAGTCACTAATTCACCCTTCATATCAAGTAATTCCTTGATAGGTTCATTAGCTGAAGCTTCAACTTTTTCTACTAATTCGTTATAAAGAGCCTTTTCTTCTACTCTCTGACCCTTAACAGCTTCATATTTTTCAAGAATTCCTTTTAATTCTGGTTCTACATCATTCTTATTTGCTTCAATGATTTCTAAGATATGTTTAGACATGTAGTTTTCTGCAAGCTTCATACCGAAACCAAATTCAGCATTATCTTCGAATAATGAGTTAGCCCAAGCCATACCATGACCATTCTTATCAGTAGTACATGGAGTAGATGGAGTTGAACCAGTATAGATTGATGAACATCCAGTAGCGTTCGCAATTCTCATATCAGAACCAAATAACTGAGAAGCTAAACGATAATATGGAGTTTCACCACAACCAGCACAGGCACCAGAAGCTTCAAAGTAAGGCTTCATGAATCCAACACCCTTCACTGTAGTTGTAGGATACTTGTCATCTCTATATTCTACATTGTTGTAAACATATTCAGATAAAGCAGAATGTTCTAATTCTTCCTTAACTGGAACCATTGTAAGTGCCTTTTCACCACGTTTACCTGGACATACAGATGCACATAATCCACAACCTACGCAGTTATCAGGAGAAATCTGGATACGGAATGATAATCCTTCAACGCCCTTACCAATTGGTTTTAATACATCATTAGTAATATCTTCTGGTGCATTCTTGATTTCTTCTTCAGTCATTAAGAATGGACGGATAGTTGCATGAGGACATACCATAGCACACTGGTTACACTGGATACAGTTGTCTTTTTCCCACTTAGGAACCTGAATAGCAATTGCACGTTTTTCTTTAATTGCAACACCATTCTGCATAGTACCATCAAGCTTATCTAAGAATGCTGAAGTTGGAAGATCATAACCTTCAAGAGCATTGATAGGAGCTACGAAGTTATCAAAGTAATCATCACCAGTTGGTTTTCTTAATGGTAATACAGTTAAGTTAGACCATTCTGGATCTACAGTTACTTCTTCAATTGCATCTTTACCAGCATCGATAGCCTTATAGTTAGCCTGGACGATATTTTCACCCTTGTTGCTATAAGACTTCTTAGCCATTTCTTTCATCTTAGTAACAGCTTCTTCGATTGGAAGAATCTGTTCATTTAATGCGAAGAATGCTGACTGTAGGATAGTATTTGTACGTCTACCCATACCGATTTCACCAGCAATCTTGTTGGCATTAATAATATAGAACTTAGCATGTTTATCTGCTAACTGTTTCTTTACTCTATTTGGAAGATAATCAGCGATTTCTTCTTTAGTAAATTCAGTATTTAATAAGAAACGTCCACCATCTTTTAAGTTCTTCAACATATCATACTTTAAGCAGTAGTTGTCTAATGAACAAGAGATGAAGTCTGCTCTATTTACATAGTAAGTTGCTCTAATTGGCTTATTACCAAATCTTAAGTTAGAACGAGTTGCTCCACCAGCCTTCTTAGAGTCATATGCGAAATAAGCCTGGCAGTATAAATCAGTATTATCACCAATAATCTTGATAGAAGACTTATTTGCAGATACAGTACCATCAGAACCTAAACCATAGAATAAGCACTGAGTAACACCAGAATTGATATGGAATCCATGAACATCAGGTAATGATAAATGAGTTACGTCATCCTTGATACCAATTGTGAATCCTGTAAATGGATTATCTGAATTTAAGTGATCATAAACAGCCTTGATATGCTGAGGTGTAGTATCCTTAGAACCCATACCATAACGACCACCAATAACTAATGTATCAGCATCTCTAATAACTGAACATACATCAAGGTATAATGGTTCACCAGTAGCACCCATTTCCTTAGTACGGTCAAGTACAGCAATCTTCTTAGCAGTTGCTGGTAAAACAGCCTTTAAGTATTTTGGAGAGAAAGGTCTATAAAGATGTACTTTAATAACACCAACTTTTTCTCCTTCTTTAGCCATTTCATCAATTGTATCTTCAATAGTTTCAGTAACTGAACCCATTGCGATAATAACTCTATCAGCTTCTGGATCACCATAGTATGTAAATGGTGCATATTCTCTACCAGTGATTTCAGAAATCTTCTTCATGTAATCTGCAGCAATTTCTACAACTGCATCATAATGCTTATTCTGAGCTTCTCTGCTTTGGAAATAAATATCATCATTATCTGCACCACCACGTTCTACTGGATTAGTATGTGGGTTAAGTGCGTTTGCTTTAAATTTCTTAATTGCATCATAATCTACTAATGAAGCTAAAGTTTCATAATCAAGAACTTCTACTTTCTGAATTTCATGAGATGTTCTGAAACCATCAAAGAAATGGATAAATGGTACACCAGCTTTAATTGCAGTTAAGTGTGCAACACCAGCTAAATCCATAACTTCCTGTACAGAATGTGAACAAAGCATAGGGATACCTGTTTGACGGCAGGCATAAACATCCTGATGATCCCCAAAGATATTTAATGAACTAGTTGCAAGAGCTCTTGCAGCTACATGGAAAACACCTGGAAGCATTTCACCCTGAATCTTATAAAGGTTAGGAATCATTAATAATAGACCCTGAGATGCAGTAAATGTAGTAGCTAAAGCACCACCCTGTAAAGCACCGTGTACAGCCCCAGCAGCGCCTGCTTCTGACTGCATTTCAACTACGTTTACAGCAGAGCCAAAAATATTTTTTCTTCCCTGTGAAGCCCATTCTTCAGCATGTTCAGCCATTGGTGAAGAAGGGGTAATTGGATAGATACTTGCTACTTCAGAAAATGCATATGCAACATGAGCGGCAGCAGTATTACCATCCATAGATAAATACTTCTTAGACATAATCTTTCAATCCTCCTTATCTACCATTATACGCTGATATGCAATAAAATACTATAATTAATTATTATCATGTATTTTATCTAAAGTGAGAAGTTAAATTCCACCCAGGTCAAAGTTGCGTTTAGTCTTTCACTTCTTTTCAGTTATTTTTTCTCCTTCAGGTCTATAATTACTGTGATGTCTGTTTCTCTATTTCATGAAAGGCTGATTATCATAGCTAAATCAAATAAGAATCTGCATCTTGCCCTTGCAGAAAGAGAAATGATTCTACTAAGGCTTCTATCACTGCTACTCTTGGAAAAGATAAATCAACTATAGGTAAAAAAATAAAGGCACATAGAAAACATTCACATGTTTGCAGTTTTGATCCTGCGTGTGCCAACAAGAACAGATGCAGAAGGACTGGAGAAAGATAATACAGAATATTAAGTTGAGGCTTTTAACATATCAATATACACTATTATTCAAACAGATTTGTTGCATAATGTAATCAAGAAGGAAAGAAAAGTAGAGAAGAAACAAAAAAACTGATGCAGATGATGCAGATATTATAGAAAAACTTGATAGTGTTGATTCTAAAATGGGATATTTAAAAAACTTATCAGAGAAGATATCGAAAACGCAAAAAAAGATCAGAGCATATAACCCTGGTCTCAGACTATTGACAAACTAAAATTCAAACTATTACCACTCTTTTCATTGACACTCTAGAGCTGACTATACTATTATTTTCCAGTCAAATGGGGAGGAGTTATATAGATGAAAACAAAAATGTCTTTAAAAGAATGGCTTCCGTTAATCGGTATGACTATTTCAGCTTTTTTAGTAAATACATCTGAATTCATGCCAATAGGTTTGTTGACAGATATTTCCAATGATTTCAACATGACAGCAGCACAAGCAGGTGTCATGATCACAGCTTACTCATGGACTGTGACAATATTGTCTCTGCCACTTATGTTACTTGCATGTAAAATAGAACCAAAGAAACTTTTATTAGGCACACTTACTGTATTTTCCACATGCCAGGTGCTCTCTGTTATTTCCATTGGTTTTCCATTTCTAGTCGTATCACGTATTGGTGTTGCCTGTGCACATTCTATTTTCTGGGCCATTGCTTCACCACTTGCAGTCCGTGTCGTATCTAAAGAACATCAATCAAAAGCACTCAGTGCTATTATTACCGGAACTGCTATCGCAATGGTTCTTGGAATGCCGCTTGGTAGAATGATTGGACTTAATATTGGATGGAGAATGACTTTCTTATGTGTGGCAGTCATTTCATTCCTAGTCCTTGTCTATCTTGCATTCGTATTCCCAAAGATAGAAAATACAGAATCATTTTCTATCAATCAGCTTCCAAAACTTTTCAAGAATTCAAGACTAATGATTACTTATATCATTACATTCCTTTTTGCAGCTGGATACTATACAACTTATAGTTATATTGAACCATTTTTACAGAGAGTTGCTGGATTTCCAAGCACCCTAGTGACTATCACATTAATGTTATTTGGTGTTGCTGGACTTTCAGGAAGTTATCTCTTTTCTCGATATTATGATGATCATCGTTTTGCATTTGTACAAGCAGTTCTATTTGGTTTTGCAGGTGCTCTAGGCCTTCTATATCCTGCTTCAATCAATATGTATATGATCATATTAGTATGTGCTATCTGGGGTATAGCCGCAATGGCTTTTCAAACAAGCTTTCAGGCTGAAATCATTGGATGTGTTTCTACAGCCGCTTCATCTGTTGCCATGGCAATTTTCTCAGCTATCTTCAATCTAGGGATTGGAAGTGGTACCTGGCTAGGTGGAGTCGTATATACAAACACTTCTTTAAACTTCATCGGTTTTGTAGGCGCAATGATGGTACTTGTTGCTGCATTCATTAGTTTTATAAAATTCCGCAGCAAATAGGATATC
>NZ_DAWDDM010000120.1:0-5953 GCF_052354645.1 Catenibacterium sp. | reverse complement strand
CTCATTTAGCAGGGACTGTCAACATTCTGTCCTTGACTTTTGAACCAGTTTATTCATACCCCTGACTTTTTCAAAGCTTGAGTAAACCCCAAGTCTATTTAGTTACTCATTAATGTGGCATCTTTTTTTATAAAACCAACTCTTTTTAAATAAATTATCATAATGATTAATGCTTATCACGTAAAATATATTTTCATAACATGAATTGTCTGAAGATTATCTTTTATCTCATGATATGATGAATATATATGAGAGGAGGTATTATATGAGTATTGTTGATTTACATATGCATAGTTTTTATAGTGATGATGGTGAATATACACCTACGCAGTTAGTAGATATGTGTCATCAGTCAGGTATCCAGATTATGGCTATTGCGGATCATAACTGGATTAAAGCCAATAAAGAAGCATCTTTAAGATGTAAGGAATTAGGTATGACTTATATACCAGCCATTGAAGTAGATTGTACCTATAAGGGTGTGAATCTTCATGTGGTAGGATATGGTATTGATGATTCAGAAGAATTTAATAAGCTTGGTGAAAGTATTGAAAAACAGGAACAGGCATGTAGCTTAAAGAAACTAGAACTGACTAATGATTTAGGTTTTGAATTAGAGAAAGCACAATTAGATGCTTTGTCTTCTAATGGTGTATATACGGGAGAAATGTTTGGTGAAGCATTATTAAATGATCCACGTTATTTAGATAATGAATTATTAAAGCCTTATAGAGAAGGTGAGTCTAGAAGTGATAATCCTTTTGTGAATTTCTATTGGGATTATTATGCACAGGGTAAACCTTGTTATACAGAGATTAAGTTTCCTACATTAGAAGATACAATTAAATTGATTAATGAACATGGTGGAATCGCAGTCCTAGCCCATCCTGGTAATAACCTTAAAGGACGATTTGAATTATTAGATGAAATGGTAGAACTAGGGTTACAAGGTGTTGAATGTTTCTCTAGTTATCATCCAGAAGAAGTAAATCAGTACTTCTATAATAAGGCAAAAGAATTGAGTATTCTTTATACTTGTGGGAGTGATTTCCATGGGAAGACAAAACCTTCTATTGAGTTAGGTGGACATCATAGTAATGTAGAAGAAGAGATAAAAGACAATTTGAAGAAGTATCATTTGATTTAGGAAATGAGTTGAGATTATGTATAAGGAACCAGTTAAGAACTTCAATAAAATACGTGGATATATTAGAGAATTCTACATCAATGGATTCAAGAGTCGACAGGACTATACAATTAAAAGTTCACGTTCTTATGATAATGAAAAAAGACGTATAGAAAGTTATATGAGTGATTATATCGACTATCATATAACACCAAGTGGTAAGGTTCCTTACCTATCTATTGATACACGTATCACGCAGCATAATCCCTTATATAGAGTATGGAAAACAAAAAGTTTTACTGATCATGATATCATTCTTCACTTTCTTATATTAGACTTACTTCATACACCTTTATCCATGAGTGAACTCATGGATAAAATAGATGAGAAGACAAATCATATTTATCTCTATGATGAATCAACACTTAGAAAGAAACTAAAAGAATATGTTAGAGAAGGAGTTATTATCACAAATAAAAAAGGAAAGAAGAACTTTTATCAATTAAGTGAAGATTATATCATTCCTCATGATATTCTTGATTTCTTTAGTGAAGTATCTCCTTGTGGTGTGATTGGTTCTTATATACTTGATAAACAGGAGAAAGAAGAATCTGTTTTTGGATTTAAACACCATTATTTGACTCAGGTATTAGAGAGTGAAGTGCTTTATGATTTATTGAATGCGATACATGAGCATAAATATGTTTCTTTAAAAACATCACGTAATAGAATAAAGGTGCTCCCTCTTAGTATCTTTGTAAGTGTGCAGGACGGTAGGCAGTATTTGATAGCTTATATATGTCAAAGTAAAAAGATGTATTCATTTCGTCTAGATCATATTATTTCTATTAAGTGCTTAGAAGAAGAAAAAAACTTTGATTTATATAGAAAACAATTAGAAGAAATGAAGAAACATCTATGGGGTGTCAGTTTTTCTAATGGTTCTTTAGAAACAGTAGAATTTACTCTACATCATGAACCATGGGAAGAACATATATATAGACGATTATTACGTGAGAAGAGATGTGGGCATGTAGAAAGATTGAATGAGAATACAAGTCGTTTTTATGCAGAAGTGTACGATGTAAAGGAAATGGTTCCCTGGATTCGTACATTTATATGTCGTATTCAATCTATTTCTATATCTAATAAAGAAATAGAAAATCAATTTAAGAAGGATTTAGAAGAAATGTATCGTTATTATGAGGGGGATGAAGATGATATTTCATGAAATATACAGTCTTTACTATAAGACAGTGACTTGTCTCATACAGTCTTCTTTTACTCATGTGAATGAAATAATAAATGAGAATGCATTTAAAGAAAGTTTCATGATGTTGGAAGAAGCGTTAGAAAGATGGCCTATAAAGAATATAGATGTCTCTACTTATCCTTTGACACTCCTTCAAAAGAGATGGTTAAAGGCTATTTCATTAGATCCTCGTATGCAGCTTTTTTCTTATTCCTGGGCTTTTCTAGATGATGTAGAACCTCTCTTTACACCTGATGATATTTATATTTATGATCAATATAGCGATGGAGATCCTTATGATGATTTACACTATCAGGAGAACTTTCATACAATTATGCAGGCTATTAAAGAGAAGTCTGTTTTATCTGTTACATGGAAAAATAAGAATAAAGTCAGTTATGTTTTACCACAACTATTAGAATATTCAGAGAAGGATGATAAGTTCCGCTTGGTTGCATATGATGGGACAGTGATTAATGTTTCAAGAATAGAAGAATGTCATTTAACTCATCTTAATGTTTCTAACACACATAAACAAAGAGTAGAAAAATATGTTTTGATAGAAGTAAAGGATGAAAGAAATACACTGGATAGAGTTCTTCTTCACTTTGCGCATTTTAAAAAAGAAACAGAGAAAAAAGAAAATACTTATTTTGTGAAACTATTCTATGATGAATCAGATGAAACAGAGATGGTGATTCGATTGTTGTCATTTGGTCCTATGATTAAAGTAATAGAACCTTTAGAATTCAAACAACTCATAAGACAAAGATTAAAGAAACAAAAAGCATATTCCATTTAAAAAGGGCGATAATTCGCCCTTTTAGTAATTTCTATCAAATGATATATATCTTGTTCCCTGGAAAGTAAGTTTTCCTTGGTCTCCTTCTACCATGAATCCATATTCACGACTTGGTACTACAAGTTCTATTCTATCGCCACTTTCTACTTCAAAAGTCACGTAGTAGGTTGTATGTGATGTTGACATCATATCCTCTTGGTGTGTATACATAGTATCTGCACGTTTAGTGACTATCTTTACTGGAACACTTAAGCGTGGTGAATTATTATTCTTATGCCAGGAACCAATACCACTGACTATAACATAGATGAACATTCCTATTACTAATACAGGAACTATTGTAAACATTAGATCAAACATGGGATTTCCCTCCTTGAATATAATTCTATCATAGTTCGCAACTTTTTATCCACGAAAATAGTTCTTATCTTGTATATGATATTGCTGAGGTGAGGACGATGGTCAAAATGAGAGGAAAGAAAAATAATGCGATTTGTTTTGCATCACAGATAGATGAAAAAGCTTTAGAACAGATTAAAAGAATGTGTGATTATGATCTTACATTAGGAAGTCAGATTCGTATAATGCCAGATGTACATGCAGGAAAAGGCTGTACGATTGGTACTACAATGACGATTAAGGATAAGGTATGTCCTAATATTGTAGGTGTGGATATTGGTTGTGGGATGTATACAGTGAAGTTGTTAAATAAAGAAATTGATTTTAAGAAGATTGATGAAGTATGTTCATGGATTCCTTCAGGAATGAATGTATGGGAAACTCCGATAGAATCATTTGATTTAACAAAGCTAAAATGTTATTCATCTCTTAAGAAATTATCTCATCTAGAAAAGTCATTAGGCACATTAGGTGGAGGAAATCATTTTATAGAAATTGAACAGTCTGTGAGTGGTGATTACTATTTGGTTATTCATTCAGGTAGTCGTAATCTTGGAAAACAGGTAGCAGAAATATATCAAAGACGTGCCATTAATCTACATAGAGGATGGGATGAATATACATTAAGACGCCAGGAGATAATTAAAGAATATAAAGAACTTGGTAAAACCAAAGAAATTAATCACGCATTAGACGAACTTAAGGAAGGTTATGGAGTTTTAGATATTCCAGAAGACTTGTGCTGGTTATATGGAGATGCACTAAATGATTATCTTCATGATATAGAGATATGTCAGAAGTATGCAATGAGAAATAGAGTATTAATAGCCAATATGATAATGGATAAGGCATCTCTTACAGAAATAGACTCTTTTCATACCATTCATAACTACATAGATATCAATGAGATGATACTAAGAAAAGGAGCTATACGTGCAAGAAAGGGTGAAAAGGTTCTTATTCCTATGAATATGAGAGATGGATCTATTATAGGTATAGGTAAAGGAAATAGGGAGTGGAACTATTCAGCACCACATGGTGCAGGAAGAATACTATCACGCAAGCAGGCAAAAGAAATGTTGGATATCAAGGAGTATAAGAAGTCTATGGAAGGAATCTATACAACTTCTATTTCTCTAGATACATTGGATGAAGCACCACAGGCATATAAATCAGTAGAAGATATACTAGATGTTATTAAAGAAACAGTAGATGTAATAGAGGTGTTAAAGCCTGTATATAACTATAAGGAGCATGGAGATGAGACAAGAAATAATAAATAAGCTTAATGAGATTGAAAAGAAAGAAGATGTAAAAATCATTTATGCGGTTGAGTCAGGAAGTCGTGCCTGGGGCTTTGAATCAATTGATAGTGATTATGATGTGCGTTTTATCTATGTAAGAGATAAGAATGAGTATCTATGTTTGGAAGAAAAATCAGATGTTATACAGTTACCTATAGATGATGTGTTTGATATAAGTGGTTGGGATATTAAGAAGGCATTAAAACTTCTTTATAAGTCTAATCCATCATTACTTGAGTGGTTTGCATCACCTATTGTGTATAAAGAAACAAAGGAAGCCTCTTATATTAGAGAAGTGATTCCTCTCTATTTTTCACAGAAGAAACTCTATTGTCATTATCAAAGAATGGCAAAAACATCATTAAAATATATGAATAATGAAAAAGTATCTGTGAAGAAGTATCTCTATATTCTTCGCTGTATATTATCTAGTCAATATATTGTACATAATAAAAAGCAGCCTCCAATAGAAATAGAGAGGCTGATAGAATGTGAACTGCCTAGTGAATTAAGAGAAGATATGAATAAACTATTAATGATCAAGAAAAATAGTAATGAGAAGAAGTATGTAGATCATATTTCCTCTTTAGATGAGTTTATATTCACTAATTTAGAAGAAAGAGATGTATCTTCTTTTATTGATGGAGAAACATCATGGGAACCACTCAATGAGGTATTTAGAAAGGTAATAGAAAAGAATAGTGACGATATGTTTTAAAATTAAATATAGAAAAATCCCCCCCTATATATCAATATAAATCCGTTTTTAATAAAGTGTATAACGACAATAAAGACAATGAAATAATATTACAAATTGTAAGCGTGCACTGTTGACATATCGTTTAAAACTCATGTATACTGTTGTCGAAGGATTGTTACTTTAAGTAGGCAAGACCGTCATTCATAGGCCCTTTTTAGGGTATCGTGAATGCGGTCTTTTTTTTGTTTCAATCTATCAAATTTAAGAGTGGAGGTGAAATCTTTAGTCTTATCAACAAAGAAAGAGGTGAAAGTGTGAAAGGGAAAAAAATTGTTGAAGTAGGCTTAGCTGCAATTATTGCGCTATCGGG
>NZ_DAWDDM010000119.1:0-5971 GCF_052354645.1 Catenibacterium sp. | reverse complement strand
TCTAGATATTTTTTCAGTTAGGTTGACCTATTGCCTTCGATAACCTCATTTTTTCTATTTGTGTTATTATGTTTCAGTCTGTAGTCTATGGTTTTGGATTCTTATTTATTGCAGGATTTACTGCCACAAATAAGTTATATGGTTTATTAGAAGTAGCCGCTATTTCATTTGGTTATGCCATTACAACATTTAATAGCCAGAACCTAGGTGCTAAGCAGTATGAACGTATTAAAAAAGGTGTCGCACAGGCAGCCTTCTTATCATTCTGTACTTCAGTGATTATTGGTGTCTCAATGGTTTTATTTGGTAAGCATATCTTATTACTCTTTATTTCAGGTACACCTGATCAGATTAATAAGGTACTTACTATTTCTTATAAGTATCTCTTCATTATGGCAGTATGTCTACCAATTCTCTATATGCTGCATTCATATAGAAGTGCCTTGCAGGGAATGGAAAATACATTTATACCAATGGTATCAGGCATTGTGGAACTCGTTATTCGTGTAGGTGTTGCCCTCATCTTCCCTATATTTTTAGGTCAGAATGGTATTTATCTTGCAGAAGTACTCGCATGGACAGGTGCAGCAGTACTGCTTTATATATCATATAAAATAAAAATACATGCATTATTAAAAGGCAATAGTGAGATGGCTTAGTCATCCTCTATTGCCTTTTGTTTAATAAAATCTAAATTACTTTTCCGTTCATCTGACGCCATCTTTTATATTCCTCAACATCAGATTTCACCAATTTCCAGCATATTGTAACAACAGCAGCATCGTCTAAATATCCGACACCTAGAATACCATCTGGAATAATATCAGCTGGAGATAAGACATAAATCAATGCACTAATTATTGCGATAACTGTACCAATAGGAACATCTGTATATTCCTTTTTTATATAATTTCTAACAAGTGAAATCATTATCGGTAAAACAGCTAGTTTATCTCCAAGTGCAGGTATTGTTTTAAGTTTCTTTTCTAATCGTTGTAAAAAACGTTCTAATTCATCAACATCATCTAATAATGTTTTAGCCTTACCATATCCTTTCTTTAATTCTCTCAACGCAGATTTGTCATCAAAATTTTTTTCCATATTCATTTACCTCTTTATATTTCTGTTATAAATCTCAGAAACAATTAAGTCTTTTAATTCTTCATCCGTTAAAACATTGTAACTTTTTCCTTCAAATGTCATCTTTCTCAAATGATATTTCATTTCCATACTTTATCGCTCCCTTGATATTATCATATCATATCCTCTCTTACTATCATGAAGAAATCGTCCATTAATCCAAAAAAAAGACATCTCCTAAGAGATGCCTTAACGAATTATTTAACTACAATATTTACAATCTTGTTAGGAACATAAATGATCTTCTTAATTTCTTTACCATCAGTATGTGCCTTAACATTTTCAAGTTCTAATGCCTGCTGTTTAACAGATTCAGCTTCCTGATCCTTATTAATAGATAAACGTCCACGTACTTTACCATTTACCTGTACTGCAATTTCAATTGTAGATACAACAAGCTTGTCTTCTTCATATGTTGGCCATGCTTCATAAGCAATTGTTCCTTCATGACCAAGTTTTTCCCACATTTCTTCACAGATATGAGGCGCAATACATGAAAGCATCTTAACGATACCTTCTGCATATGGCTTATAAACTGCTTTAGCCTTATATGCTTCATTGATGAAGATCATCATCTGTGAGATAGCTGTATTAAAGCCAAGGTTTTCATAGTCTTCAGTCACTTTCTTAACTGTTGAGTGATATACGAAGTCTAATGAACCATCATTTATATCAGTTAACTTATCAGATTCAACAAATAATCTATAAACACGTTCTAGCCATTTCTTTGAACCTTCTACACCTGTTTCACTCCAAGGTTTAGATGCTTCAAGAGGACCCATAAACATTTCATATAAACGTAATGTATCTGCACCATATGCTTCTACAATATCATCTGGATTAATAACATTACCCTTTGACTTAGACATCTTCACACCATTTGGACCAAGAATCATACCCTGATGGTATAGCTTCTTGAATGGTTCTTTAACTGGTACGATACCCTTGTCATATAAATAGTTATTCCACATACGTGAATATAATAAGTGTCCTACTGCATGTTCAGGTCCACCAACATATAAGTCAACTGGCATCCAGTGCTTTAATAATTCTGGATCTGCAATAGCCTTATCGTTATGTGGATCAATATATCTTAAGAAGTACCAAGAAGATCCTGCAGAACCAGGCATTGTACTTGTTTCTCTCTTACCCTTCTTACCATCTACTTCTACATTAACCCAGTCAACAGCCTTATCCAATGGAGAAGAACCAGTCTTTGATGGACTATAATCTTCAAGTTCAGGTAAGATAAGTGGTAACTGATCATCACTTAATGCAACAGATGAGCCATCATCAAAGTTAATGATTGGAATTGGTTCACCCCAATATCTCTGTCTTGCAAAGATCCATTCTCTTAAACGATAGTTAACATGCTTAGAACCACAATGATGTTCTTCTAACCAGTCTAACATCTTATCGATTGCTTCCTGTTTATCTAAACCATTTAAGAAGTCAGAGTTAATATGTACACCATCTTGTGTCCATGCTTCCTTAGTAACATCTCCACCTTCTAATACTGGAATAATATCGATACCAAACTTCTTTGCGAAAGCATAGTCACGATCATCATGTGCAGGAACAGCCATGATAGCACCTGTTCCATAACCAGCTAATACATAGTCAGAAATCCAGATTGGAATCTTCTTACCATTTACTGGGTTGATTGCATAAGCACCAATGAAGACACCTGTCTTTTCTTTATTTAATTCAGTTCTTTCAAGTTCTGACTTAGTTGCACATACATCTAAGTAAGCTTTTACTTCATCCTTCTTATCAGGAGTCGTAATCTTTTCTACTAATTCATGTTCTGGTGCTAATACACAATAAGTAGCTCCAAATAATGTATCACAACGTGTTGTGAATACTGTGAATTTATCATCATAACCATCTACCTTAAAATCAACATGAGCACCGATTGATTTACCAATCCAGTTTCTCTGAATTTCTTTAGTAGATTCTGGCCAATCAACTTCTTCTAATCCTGCAAGTAATCTTTCAGCATATTTAGGAATATCAATAACCCACTGTTTCATATTCTTACGAATAACAGGGAATCCACCACGTTCACTCTTACCATCGATGATTTCATCGTTCGCAAGTACTGTACCTAATTCTTCACACCAGTTAACAGGAATATCTACATATCTAGCTAAACCATCTTCATATAGCTGTTTGAAAATCCACTGAGTCCATTTATAGAAGCTAGGATCACAAGTAGATACCTGCTTATCCCAGTCAAATGAGAAACCTAACATCTTTAACTGTTTAGTGAAAGTCTGAATATTCTTTAATGTAAATCCTTCAGGGTGGTTACCTGTCTTGATTGCATACTGTTCAGCAGGTAAACCAAATGAGTCAAATCCCATTGGGTGTAATACGTTATATCCCTGCATTCTCTTCATTCTTGACATGATGTCAGTTGCTGTATATCCTTCTGGATGTCCAACATGAAGACCTTGTCCTGATGGATAAGGGAACATGTCTAAGGCATAGTATTTAGGCTTTGAGAAATCATAAACATCTGTTTCGAATGTCTTATTCTCTTCCCAGTATTTCTGCCATTTCTTTTCTGCTATTTTATGATCATAAGCCATAATTTTGTCTCCTCCACTTTTAAAATAAAAAAAGTCCTCATGTCTAAGGACGAGAACTCGCGGTACCACCTTAGTTCATGAAGACTGATTCATGCGCTTAATGCTTTAACGCAGCAATACGTGATCTGCTTATCACAGACCCATCTCCCTAGCGAGTTCAATGGATAACTTTACTTATTCACACCAGCCATAAGTTCTCTTAAAAAGTATGACCATCTACTACTCTAGTTCCTTGACTTTTATATACTTACACACCTTATCATAATTTCCCATTATTTGCAAGAAGTATCATCTCATTTTAAGTATGCGGGATGGATTGAGCTTGATAATATAAAGAATACTAAATAGCGTAGAGAAACAAACTAATAAGAAAGAACCAATCCACAATATCAACATAATAAGAGGCTGGAAAGTGATATGCATAGGAAAGTCTGTAATCTGTGGGATGATTTGATTCATTATCTTCATAATACCAAGTAATATGAGTGAAGCTGTCACATAGCTATAAGAATGGAGAATCAAACATTGACAGAAAGACATCTTAAAAATATGTTTTTTCTTTTCACCATAGGCCTTCATGATGGCATGATCCTTCTTTAAATGCATCGCATGAAGAATCATGATTTCCATTATCATAAATATAGAAGAAAGTATTGTGAGAATAGAGAATAACACTAGAACCATCTGAATTCTATTCATATTCTGATTAAAAGTTTTTTGAGTTGATTCCCCCATTGCTTTAAACTCATATTCAGGATAATTCTTTTTTAAAGAATCTATAATGGATTTATCTTCCTTATATTTCAACATACCATATCTTGCAGTCGGTCTTTGATTAAAGATGGACTCTATCCAATGATAATTGGCATATTCATACATATAGAAGGCATCATAATTATAGGTTTGTGGAGAAATACCAACTATCTTTACTTCTTTTCCCTTTATCTTTAATTGATGCTTATAATAGATTGTCCAAGTTGTATTAAGTAATGTATTGACCTTATTCTTTTGTGCAAGTTTTCTTGCAGTAGAGAGAGGAACCGCAATTTCATCATTATTTTGTGGAGCTCTACCATATATATAATGAGTGGTATAGGACGAGTCGTCTGATATAAATAATACGTCATTCTTTTGATAACGTTGACTATTATGAGAGATTCCCATGAGATCATAATCATCAAGATTTAAATAATGATAGGATGCTTCATTGAAATGGGTTAAAGATAAAGGATCATCATTACGTAATTTATAAGTAATTGACTTCTGTGGAATCAATGAAGAAAGATATTGATAAATAGTATTACGAAAAGAGAATGTAAATGTAAATGTCATCATCAAACATAATAATGCGATAGATAGAGAAAATGACATCTGAAAAAATCTTTTACGACTACTTAAGAATGATTGGATAGTTAATTTAAGTATAGGAAAATGTCGTGGCTTATTATTGGTATGGTTCTCTCGAGGATAACTTTCTGTCTTTTTAATAAGTGTATCCTTTATAATACATCCATCCTTCATCTCTATAATACGATCACTATATTGTTTTACTAATACTTCATCATGGGATACAAATAATACAAGAGAAGAATGAGAACGCTGCTTCAATATCTTTAATACTCTCTCTGCATTATCTGGATCAAGTGAAGCTGTTGGTTCATCACATAGAACAATATCTGGATCATAATAAAGTGCACGCTCTATCGCTGCTCGTTGTCTTTGTCCTAAGGAAAGATCATTAACTGAAGTATTCTTAAATTGTTTAGTCAATGTTTCATCCAGTATGTAGGATGATTTATGAAAGTAATCATATAAACGTATATTATTATTAATAGAAAGCCAAGGTATAAGATGAAAATCCTGAAAAATGATAGAAACTTTCTTATTCTTTTCATATATCACTTCTCCTGAGTAATCATGATCAAGTCCAGCAATAATATGAAGTAAAGTACTTTTTCCACATCCACTTGGCCCAACAAGTGATACAAATCCTGTATCAGGAAGAGTACAAGTAATGTTTTCTAAGACATGTTCATGTAGATAACGCTTGTTGATTGATTTAAGTTGAATCATATTATTCCTCCCTGAGTAATGAGACTATACTTTCTTTCTTAATACGAATAAACGGTGCAGATGCAGAAAGTATGAGTATAAGAAGATAGAGAAAATAGAAAATAATATAGAAATAATAAGGAGATGCAAGACAGGTAAAATGGAAATAACTCTTAAAGGATGTG
>NZ_DAWDDM010000118.1:0-5980 GCF_052354645.1 Catenibacterium sp. | reverse complement strand
CTCATAAAGTAATAGATAACTTTGATCATGCAGATAATATATATGAAGAAAGTATGGAAAACTTTAGATATTGTGAAGGAATCATAGCTGGTTTTTCAACTTTATCATCACTTGGTGTAAGTGTTATGACAACACTTATATCACTCTATTTTGTCATCAAGAATCAAATTACTATTGGTGAAATGATGGCAATCACACAACTTGTAAATAATATTGCGAATCCTTTAGGACGATTATCTAGTGAACTTCCATTATTAAAGAGCACAAAACCTATTGAACTTAAATTAAAAGAATATATGGATATTAAAATGGTTCAAACTGGAATTAAAATAAATGGTCTAAATCAAATCACTATGGATCATATATCATTTGGTTATACTGAAAACAAAGAGATTATTCACGATTTTAGCTATGAATTTCTTAAAAATAAGAAGTATGCGATTGTCGGTAATAGTGGATGTGGGAAGTCCACTATCGTTAAGCTTCTTTTAAATTACTATGATAACTACAAAGGAAATATCCTTATCAATGATGTAAATCTCAATGAAATTGATATGAGTAGTGTTTACTCTCATTTATCCATGGTTCATCAAAATGCACCTATTCTCAATGATACACTAAGAAACAATATTACTTATTATAATGATTATTCAATAGAACAGGTTAATCAAATCGTACATGAGGCAGGATTAGATCATTTTGTAGAATCATTACCTGATGGATTAGATACTGTCATCAATGAAAATGGGAATAATATCTCTGGAGGAGAAAAACAGAGAATCAGTATTGCAAGAACTTTATTAAAGAATACAGATTTATTAATCTATGATGAACCCACATCTAACTTAGATCATGTAACCGCAAAAGAAGTAGAAAAGAATTTGTTGAATAGAAATAATACATGTATCATGATTACTCATAGATTAGAAGATAATCTATTAGAGAGATTCGATGAAATACTCGTACTAGATCATGGAACTATTGTAGAATCAGGTACTTTTAAAGATCTTCTAGATAGAAAAGGAGTATTCTACTCTTTGTATAAAGGATGAAAAGTAGGAGATATTCTTGTAATGTCTCCTATTTTTTTATCTGAAGACAAAATATAGTATCATTTATTGACTTCTTAGAGCATAAGATTATAATAGTTCATATATGAACTATCTAAATATGAAAGAAGGTAAGAGCATGTATTTTAATATAGAGTTTCCAAATAAAATGGTTCATGCATACAGTGTTATGTGTAAACCACTATGTCAAGAAATGAAATTACCACAAACAGCTTTTGATATATTGATGTTTTTATCGAATAATCCTCAATATAAGACAGCAAGAGATATTGTAGAAGTAAGAAAAATTAAAGCCAATCTTGTTTCTATAAATGTAGATAAACTTGTAAAAGAAGGGTATCTAGAAAGAAGAGAAGTGACAGGAGATCGCCGAAAGACAGAACTTGTATGTACTTCTCAGGCAGATTTTATTATAGAAAAAGGACGCTTAGTTCAGAAAACTTTTAAAGACACATTATTTAATAACATGGATGATTCTATGAAAGAAATATTATTTAAAGGTATAGAAATCATGGAAGATAATCTTGATAGGATATTGGAGGATCAATAATATGACAGTGTTAATGACTATTCTTGTTACGTTCTTTGCAGGTATGGGGGCAGGACTTGGTACTGGTTTTGCAGGTATGAGTGCTGCGGCTGTGATCAGTCCAATGTTGATTACTTTCTTAGGAATGGATCCTTATATGGCTGTAGGGATTGCTTTATCTTCAGATGTACTTGCAAGCGCAGCTTCAGCATATGAATACGGTAAAAACAAGAATCTAGATATTAGAAACGGTTTAATCATGATGGTTTCTGTATTATGTTTTACAGTAGTAGGAAGCTATATCTCTAGTTTAGTGCCAGCAGCCACTATGGGTAATTTCTCAGTCTTTATGACAATGCTTCTAGGTATAAAGTTTATTCTTAGACCAGTTATGACAACAAAAGAATCTATGGAAGCAGTCTCTCCTCAAAAAAGAGCTATTCAATCAGTAATCTGTGGTGTTATTATTGGTTTTATCTGTGGTTTCATTGGTGCAGGTGGAGGTATGATGATGCTTCTTATTCTTACTTCTGTATTAGGCTATGAACTTAAGACAGCAGTAGGAACAAGTGTCTTTATCATGACATTCACTGCCTTAACAGGAGCTGTATCTCATTTTGCGATTGGTGGGACACCTGACTGGGGTGTATGGATTCTATGTGTTATCTTTACATTCATTTGGGCAAGAATTGCAGCACGCTTTGCGAATAAAGCCACTCCAGAAACATTAAATAGAGTGACAGGTATTATCCTTGTTATATTAGGTATTGTGGTATTTGCATTCTCAATGTTAAAATAAAAAAAGTCTTCTTTACATTTGACGTAAAGAAGATTTTTTAATTACTTAGAAATAATTTCTACACCATCTTCTGTCACAAGAAGAGTATGTTCCCATTGTGCTGATAGTTTTCCATCATCTGTATAAACAGTCCAGTCATTATCAGTACCTAGATGGATATGACGTGTTCCCTGGTTAATCATTGGTTCAATCGTAAACACCATTCCAGGAACTATTAATACAGTCTTTTCTTTTGGTGTATAATGATATACATAAGGATCCTCATGCATGGCTTTTCCAATACCATGACCACAGAACTCTTCTACAACACTATATCCATTAGCATGGGCATGCTTTTCAATTGCTGTACCAATATCAGCAATAGTACTTTCCCAAGGCTTTACAGCCTTCATACCTTCTTCAAGGCATTCTTTAGTCACTTTTACTAGACGCTGTGCTTCTTCTGATACATGACCTAGCATAAACATTCTTGAAGCATCGGCATAATAGCCATTCACTCCAGTTGTAGCATCCACATTAATGATATCTCCATCCTGAAGTACATAATCTCCAGGAATACCATGACATACTTCATCATTGACAGAAGTACAGATACTCTTAGGATACCCTTCATAGTTTAAATCTGCAGAATAACCACCATGACTTGATGTATAAGCCACAGCCATATCATCAATATCCTGTGTTGTCATACCAATCTGGATATGTTCTTCAATATAGTCTAATAACCCATTATTGACAACAGCTGCTCTTTTAATAGCTTCAATCTGTTTCTCATTCTTAATCATTTTATGATTAGGAATAAGATAACCGTGTTTTTTATATTGTTTAAGCTTTTTATCAAAAGCTTCATGACAATCATGATAGTCTAACTGACTACCACACCAGCATTTTCTTTTCATTGCGTTACCTTCTTTCTTTACAAAGTATACACCATTTTTTTAAAAAATACATTGAAAGTTAGTCATATATAACAAGGAGTACACAAATGATTTATTATTTTACAGGAACAGGCAATAGTCGATATATTGCAAGAAAACTACATCAACAATTAAATGCAGATTATATAAGTATGAATACACTTATTAGAAATAATGACCATAGCTTACAGAATATCCAAGGAACATTGGTATTTGTCGTACCTACTTATGCCTGGAGAATACCTCGTATTGTCGAAGAATGGATTCTTCATACTCCTTTTAAGGATGTAGAGGAAGTCTATTTTGTGATGGATTGTGGGGGAAATATAGGCAATGCAGGTCATTATAATCAAGAACTATGTAAAGAAAAGGGGTTCAACTACAAAGGTACAATGGAAATCATTATGCCCGAAAACTATCTTGCCATGTTTGATACACCAGAAGATGAAGAAGCTCAAAGTATTATTAAACAGGCAGATCCTGTCATTAAACAAACCGCTTTCTATATCCACCAGCATTTACCTTTTCCCAATATGTCATTACAATTGAAAGACAAGTTCCAATCTTCTATTGTGAATACAGTTTTCTATCCACTTTTCGTGAAAGCAGGTGCTTTCTATAGTACGGATGAATGTATTGAATGTGGACTATGTGAGACACTTTGTCCATTACATAATATACAAATAAAAGATCATCGTCCTGTATGGGGTAAGGAATGTACGCATTGTATGGCATGTATTGCGAGATGTCCTAAAAAGGCGATAGAATATGGAAAGAAAAGTATAGGAAAGAACAGATATTATATTGACTAGGTACAACTTGATAGTTTATCGCTTATTCAACTAGATAGTTATGTTATAATAGTAGAAAAGAAAGGAGTGTCCATATGAGAAAAGCTATACCTTTAGGAGTAGTAGATTATGAAACCTTAAAGAATCAGAATTATTTTTTTATCGATAAAAGTATGATGATTTATGATTTTTTAATGAGAAAAAGTACTGTCACTCTTATTACTCGACCTAGAAGGTTTGGAAAAACAATCAATATGTCAATGATGTCTTAATTTTTTGATATTACTAAAGATTCTAAAGAAATATTCAAAGATACAAAAATTGTTGAAACAGAGTATATATCAGAAATGAATCAATATCCTACAATCTTCATTTCGTTCGCGAATGCGAAAAATGATAAATGGAATGTTGTAAAGGAAATTAAATTACAACTGCGTAAAGAATATGATCGATATGCTCATGTATTTGAACAAAAAATGACTGTATTTGAACAAAATGAATATGAATCTCTTGTACAAGGATTAATGACAAAAAATGATGGGATTCTAGATAATATTATCGATGCACTTTCTTTTTTGATGGAACGATTAGAGAAATACTACCACAAAAAAGTAATGGTATTCATAGATGAATATGACACACCTTTTATTGAAGCTCATGTTGGAGGATATTATGAAGAGTTGCGAGGGGGATTATCTTCTCTGCTTCATAATGCATTAAAGACATCTACGAGTCTACATTATGCAATGATGACTGGTATTCAAAGAGTTGCGAAAGAGAACATCTTCAGCGATTTGAATAATCTGGTTGTATGTACAGTAAAAGATCCAGAATATTCTCAATACTTTGGCTTTACAGAAGAAGAAACGAAGCAAACATTAGAATATTATGATTTATCACTCAATGATGAAGTGAAATCTATGTATGATGGATATCATTTTGGAGAACATGATATCTATAATCCATGGTCTATCTTGAATTATGCTTCTAGAAAAGTATTAGAGCCTTATTGGGTGAATACGAGCAGTAATACAATGATTAAAAAAGCAATATCTAGCAGTGATGAAGCTTTTGAGAGAGGCTATGAGGAGCTTATTCGAAATGGTAAACTCGAAACCACTGTAAAAATGGACACGAGCTTTTTTGAAGTAAACAATACAGAAAACTTGTGGGGTCTTTTGGTTAATGCTGGATATCTCACATTACACAAAACAATATCTATTCAAGATAGCCTGTATATCATAAAAATTCCTAATCAAGAAGTTCAATTAGAGTTTAGAAAACTTACAGCCTATCATTTGAAAGCGACTGAAACAGATCTGACAGTACTATTCAATTCATTGAAACGTTGTAGAAAAGAAGATTTTGAAGATAGATATCGAAAGATTCTACTCACATTACCTTCTTATCATGATTTGAAAGATGAAAATAGTTATCACATGATGCTGCTTGGAATGTGTGCCTGGCTTTCTAGTGAGTATGAAGTAATCAGTAATCGAGAAGTAGGAAAGGGAAGATGTGATATCATACTAAAATCCAAGAAAAATCAAATATCATATATTCTAGAATTTAAGTATACAAATGATAGTTCAGTTGATTTGAAACAACTCGCAAAATCAGCAATAGATCAAATTAACAGTAGAAGATATGATAGTGATTTAAGTGGAACAGTGATTCGCATAGGACTAGCACATTATCAAAAAAATGTAGAAATTGAATGGCAATAAGAATATCGGATATTATTTCTGATATTCTTTTTTCTATGAAAAAGAGCTGTAACGCTTAAGTATTCGTTACAGCCTTTCACAAGTATTTTCCAATTTTACTGTTCTTATTCTGTTTGATTTCTTCTACAGGTCCCGTCGCAATAATAT
>NZ_DAWDDM010000117.1:0-6013 GCF_052354645.1 Catenibacterium sp. | reverse complement strand
AAACTTTAACACCTTCAGCTTCTAACTTAGCCTATTCATCTAATAAGATTCCCTTAGCCTTCTTGAATTCTTCAACAGTTGCAATCATAGGGAACATGATCTTAAGATCACCATAAACTGAAGCACGAAGTAATGCTCTTAACTGAGTTCTGAATACTTCTTCTCTCTGGAAGCAAAGACGAATAGCACGAACACCTAAGAATGGGTTCATTTCTTCAGGAACTGGAAGAGCTTTTAACTTCTTGTCTCCACCGATATCCATTGTTCTAACAACAACTGGACCATTTACATTTTCAAGTACTGTCTTATAAGCTTCATACTGTGAATCTTCTGTTGGAAGTTCATCTGATTCCATATATAAGAATTCAGTTCTGAATAAACCAACACCTTCAGCACCATTCTGCTTAATAGCTTCGATATCATTTGGAGAACCGATGTTAGCTACTAATAATACCTTATGACCATCAGTAGATACTGATTCAGCAGTCTTTAATGTCTTAAGTTCTGCTTTGTAGTCTTCGAATTCTTTTCTCTTAGCTTCATAAGTTGAAACTGTTTCTTCATCAGGGTTAACAAATACATCACCTGTTAAACCATCAAGAACTACCATATCACCATCATTGACAGTTTCAGTAATAACGTTAGTTGCTACAACTGCTGGGATTTCCATAGATCTAGCTAGGATAGCAGAGTGAGAAGTTCTACCACCGATATCAGTGATGAAACCACGAACTAAGTTTTTATTTAACTGAGCTGTATCAGAAGGAGTTAAATCGTGAGCGATGATTACAACTTCTTCATCAATTAAAGCAGGGTTAGGTAAAGACTTACCTAATAAGTTAGCTTTTAAACGAGTAGTTACGTCTCTAACGTCAGCTGCTCTTTCTTTGAAATATGCATCATCCATAGATGAGAACATAGTAATGAATAAATTAGCTACATCTTCTAATGCTGCTGGAGCACATAACTTTTCATCATTGATCTTAGCTTCAACCTGTGACTGAAGTTCTGGATCTTCAAGAATCTGAGCATGAGCATCAAATACTGCTGCTTCTTCTTCAGATAAGTTTTTAGTAGCTGCTTCCTTAATTGCAGCGATTTCAAGTTTAACTGCTGCAACGCTCTTGTTATATAAAGCAATTTCAGCTTCTGTGTCTTCAACTGTAGTACGTGTTACAGTTAAATCTGGCATATCTAATTTATATGCTTTTGCAATGGCATAACCACTAGATGCCGCAATACCTTTTACATTTGTCATTTTTGACCTACCTCCATATACTCCATATTTTACAATAAAAGGGGTACAAAATAAAGAAAAGAAGTTCTTTCATATATATTTTTTTGACAAATTTACACAATTTTGAGGGTACAAATTAATTTAAATCTTTCTATATATACCTATAAATGTTGAAAGAAGCCAATTAGGTTCATTTTTTCACTTTTTCAATAGAGAAAAATAGATGTATTCTAGTTGCCAGACCACTCTTTGACTACTGTTTCGCCATCAGATAATTTATACCAATATATTTTTAAATAAACAAAGAAAATTTCATATTATGAAAATATTGCTTTACAAATAGGAACAACAAGTATAATATAGAAGTGTAAACAGGAGGATAATAATATGAAAGTTATTGTTACTAAAGATTATGAAGAAGCAAGTCAGAAAGCAGCAGAAATCATGCTTGACGTTATCAAAAATAAACCAAACGCAAACATTGGCCTAGCTACTGGTTCTACACCAATCCGTCTTTATGAATTAATGAGAGAAGATCATAAAGCTAACGGAACAAGCTACAAAGATATCAAATCATTCAACCTTGATGAATATTATGGTTTAGCACAGGATCATCCACAGAGCTATTACTATTTCATGTGCCACCAGTTATTCAATGAATTAGATATCGATAAGAATAATATTAATGTTCCTAAGGGTAAGGGATCTATCGAAGAAGTATGTGATGAATACAATGCATTATTAGCTGAAAATCCAAGAGATATCCAGTTATTAGGGATAGGTTCTAATGGACATGTTGGTTTCAATGAACCAGGTACATCATTTGATTCAGTGACTCACTATATTGCACTTAAACAGAGCACAATCGAAGACAACGCTAAATTATTCTTCAATGGTGATTTAAGCGCTGTTCCTACTCATGCAATCACTATGGGTATTTCTAATATCATGGAAGCTAAGAAGGTATTATTAATTGCGACTGGTGAAAGAAAAGCTGAAGCAGTTAAAGGCTTAGTTGAAGGACCAGTAACAGAAGATTTACCAGCCTCTATTCTTCAGAAACATGAAGATGCAATCATCATCGTTGATGAAGCAGCTGCATCATTATTATCTAAATAATCTCTTAAGGCGCTTAGGCGCCTTTTTTTGTGCTATAATTTTTTCGAGGTGATTTCATGAAGGCAATGAATAAAGACAATCCTAAATACAATGACTGCATAGAAAGAGCATCACAGTTATATGAAAGAAAAGGTGATTTTAGAACACCTTTTATGAGAGATTATAATCGTATTATATTTACTACAGCCTATAGACGTTTAAAACATAAGACACAGGTCTTTTTTGCACCTGATAATGATCATATATGTACACGTGCTGAGCATGTGAACCTCGTAGAATCTATCAGTTATACAATTGCTTATCAACTAGGACTGAATACTGAACTTACACGTGCTATTAGCGCAGGACATGATTTAGGACATGCCCCTTTTGGTCATGGTGGAGAAAAGATTCTTTCTTCTTTGTCTATAAAACATGGATTAGAACCTTTCTGGCATGAAAAGAATAGCCTTCACTTAATAGATGATTTATGTTTATTAGAGGATGATCAACATATTGAACATAATCTTGATCTGACCTATGCAGTAAGAGATGGCATTATTGCTCATTGTGGTGAAGTGAATCAAAGAAGAATTAAACCTAGAGATGAAAAAATTGATTTAAAAGACTTTAAATCACCAGGACTTTACCAGCCTTATACTCTAGAAGGGTGTGTCGTAAAAATCAGTGATAAGATAGCTTATTTAGCAAGAGATATAGAGGATGCATGGAACTTACATATACTTAATGAAGAAGATATGAAAAGCTTAATAGAAGAAATTAATACAGTTGTTCCAGGATTATTTAAAGCAATCAATAATGGAACAGTGGTCAATTACTTTATTCAAGATGTGATTCATAATAGTACAAAAGACTATATTGGTTTGTCTAATGAGGCGTTTGAAATTATGAAGATATTTATGAAGTTTAATTATCAAAAGATCTATGAAATAAAGAAGGTTAAGATTCATACGCAATATGTACAATTGATTCTAGAGAGTCTCTTTTCTTTCTTATATGAGTATGGACAACATGACAATTTTGTTTTAGACTTAAAAAAAGATGCAGAACGTTATCCACTCATTATTAATCATTATCTTAAATGGTTAACACGCTATAGTACTCTACTCCATGATGAACGTTATCAAAATCATATAGTCTATGACTTTGAGAATGATTCACTTGCTTTAGAAAAGAGTATTATTGATTATTTATCAGGGATGACAGATCATTTTATTATTGATGCATTTGATGAATTACTTGCATATAGATAGGGGGAAGTTTTTATGCCAATTAATATTCCAGATGATTTACCAGCATATAAGGTCTTAACTGATGAAAACATCTTTGTTATGAACCAGACACGTGCGACTACACAGCGTATTAGACCTTTAAAAATTTTAATTGTGAATATCATGCCTTTAAAGATTACAACAGAAACGCAATTATTAAGATTATTATCTAATACACCATTACAGCTTGAAGTAGAACTTATTCATATGTCTACACATGATTCTAAGAATGTTCCTAAGGAACATTTACTTACTTTCTATAAGACATTTAAAGATATTAAAGAGAATTCTTATGATGGTATGATTATTACAGGTGCTCCTGTAGAACAGATGCCTTTTGAAGAAGTAGACTATTGGAATGAACTATGTGAAATCCTTGAATGGGCCAAGACACATGTTTTTAGTTCTTTCTTTATCTGCTGGGCTTCACAGGCTGCTTTACATTATTATTATGGTATTGATAAGTACTTATTGAAGCATAAATTAACTGGTGTATATCGTCATCATACTAATCAAAGAAAGATGAGAAGAAAGATTTTAAGAGGTTTTGATTATCAGTTCTATGCACCACATTCACGTTATACAACTGTTTTAAAGGAAGATGTTGCAAGTAACTCTAACTTAGATATACTTGCTGAAAGTGATGATGCAGGTGTCTTTTTGGTGGCTTCTAAGGATGGTTCTCAGTTCTTTGTGACAGGACATCCTGAATATGATCCAGACACATTAGATAAAGAATATAAGCGTGACAAAGAGAAACCAGGTGTCATTGCAGAACTACCTAAAAACTATTATCTTGATGATGATCCATCTCAGGAAATACAAGTAAAATGGCGTTCACATGCCTATCTTTTATTCTCTAACTGGTTGAACTATTATGTTTACCAGGAAACACCATATGATTTAAGTGATCTTCATGAACGTAAGAAATAAGCCATCTTTCTAGGTGGCTTTTTACATTAGGAGGTGATTTTATGTTAATTATTCCACTCATTATATTATTGATTTTGTATTTCATGTATTGTTTATTGATGCGTTATGAATCACGTACCTTATGGAGCGGTGTGGGGTTCTTTGGACTTTCCATGATGACTATTATTACAGCTTTCTTCTATGCGTTCTACTATTCTGAAACATTAACTTATTATCCACTTATTATGGATATAGGGGTTCTATTAGTCGCTGCTGCAGTACTTGTTATCCTATTTTTTCCACTTGCAACTATTATTATGTTCTTTGTAGAAGGAATTAAAGTCATTAAACATGAAGGATTGAAATTCACTAACCTTCTATCTCTAGGATTTGCAATAGGATTATTTGTTTATCTATTTATAGGACCAATCTTTTTTAAGTCTTCTAATAAAATAATGACAGCTCTCTATGCAATCATATCATTTACGGTTTTCTATTTTTTATCCGTTCTTGCTAGCTATTGCCTTTCTGCTTTCCTAAATACATTTCACTTATTCAAAAAAAGGAAACTGGATTATATAATAGTATTAGGAGCAGGCATCAAAGGAGAACAGGTGCCTCCATTACTCGCAAGTAGAATTGATAAAGGAATAGAAATCCTAAAAAAGAATCCAAAAGCTTTAGTCATTATGTCCGGAGGACAAGGCAAGGGAGAAGATATTCCTGAAGGAGAAGCCATGGCACGATATGCCATCAATAAAGGTATAGATGAGAGTAAGATAATCATTGAAGACAAATCTACGAATACAAAAGAAAACCTCTTATTCTCATCAAAACTTATGACTAAAGAATCTCCACGAGTTGGACTTGTTACTACGTCCTATCATGTTTTTAGAGCCTTGATACTTGCGAAAGACTTAGGAATTAGATGTATTGGCTTTGGTTCAGTCACTAAATGGTATTTTACATTAAATGCTTTGATTAGAGAATTCATAGGCTACTTAAGCATGACATGGAAGAAGCATAGTATTGTGATTATTTTCTACAGTATATTTGTTGTTATTTTTTCAATTGTGAGGTAAATGATTATGGGCGCATTAAGTGTATTTTTTCTAATGGGTATATTGTCTACGTTATTTCTTATCTTTGTCTCTCTATTCATAGGTATACTCTGTACTTATGTAGTAGGTTATCTTTTTGAAGGATTCCTTGTCTCTTCATTATTAGATACTAAAACCTATCGTGGCTGGATTCCATTCTATAATAAATATTTACTAGGAAATATCACAGGAGATCATGTGCTTGGTATTATATCCTCTCTCTGTGCATTTCCTGTATTAATTATTGGATATGTCTTATTTGCGATGGATGAATTAAACTATCTTTTATTTGTTGTGTTTCTAGTAATATTAATTATTGGGTTTATTGTTGATCATATTATTGCTTATCACTTCTTATCTAAAAGATGTAAATA
>NZ_DAWDDM010000116.1:0-6044 GCF_052354645.1 Catenibacterium sp. | reverse complement strand
TCACACCCCTGACATTTTTAAAGCTTGAGTTAACCCCAAGTCTATTTAGTTACTCAATCTTTTGATTCCTGTGTTTTTCTTTTTAAAAAAACTAGAAAAAAATCTATTTAATGATAATAATAATTTACTGATATTTTTTATTATGATAAAATACTCTGTTGTAAAGGAGGAAGTATAATGCATAAATTATTAGAACCATATGCAGCCCTTGTCCCATTCCTAGGTGTTGCGTTAGGGGATAATGTTGAAATAGCTTTACACGATCTCACATCTCCTCAACAGGAAGTTGTTGCTATCGCAAATGGTGAGATTTCTGGCAGAGAAGTTGGTGCTAAGCTTTCAAATTTATCTGTTCATTATTTAGAAACAAAACAGTATGAAAAAAGTGACTTTGTCATGAACTACAAAACAGCCGGACCTGATGGTAAACTGTTAAAATCTGCAACATACTGGATCAAGGAACCAGGCAATGTTTATCCTGTTGGTATGTTATGTATTAATGTCAATGTTACAGATTTTGAATATATTGAAACTGCAATGAGAAGAATTCTAGGTATTAAGGATAATACAAATGTAGAATTCAAATATGATAGCCCAATCGAAATCTTATCTTCTCCACTTGATGAGATGGTAGAAAAGTATATTGCTGAATGTATGCAGAATATGGGAGTTCCATCTTACGTTCATGCAGAAAGATTAAAAGTAGAAGAAAAGATCAGAGTTGTTAAATACTTACAGGATAAAGGAACATTTAAAGTAAAAGGTGCAATTGCCCTAGTTGCAGATAAGTTAGATGTTTCTGAACCAACAATTTATCGTTATTTAAAGAAAGCATAGGAGGAAAAACATGGATTTAGTTTACGTAAGTGGTCATAAGAATCCGGATACAGATTCAATTTGTGCGGCCATCAGTTATTCATATTTATTAAATGCAACTCATAAGTACGGACAGGCAGTACCAGTAAGACTTGGTGAAGTAAGCCGTGAAACTGAGTATGTATTAAAGAGATTTAATGCACATACACCACAGTTATTAAAGTCAGTTAAACAGAAAGTAGAAGATCTTGATTACGATCAGGTAACTTTATTCTCTAAAGAATTAACTTTAAGAACTGCTTGGTCATTAATGTGCCAGATGAACTTAAAGAGCGCTCCAGTATTAGATGATCATTCTCATCTTTTAGGTTTATTATCTTCTACAAACATTATTGAAGGTTATATGGAAGATTGGGATAAAGATATCTTAAAGAATGCGCATACTCCAATTGAAAACGTAGTAGATACATTAGATGCTAAGATCGTTTATTTAAACCCTGAATTACGTACTATCAAGGGTAGTCTTCATATCACTGGTATGAACTCTCAGGAAGTTATTGATCATGTTAATGAACATGATGTTATCATTACTGGTGGTGACAGAACTGAAGGTATTCGTGAAATGTTGAAGAAGAAGGTTGATTTAATCATCCTTACTAACTCATTACACTTAGAAGAATCAGTTCTTGAAGAATGTAAGAATGCAGGTGTCAGTGTAGTAACTACTGCTTTCACTACATTCAAGACTTCTCAGCAGATCATTCAGGCAGTACCTGTTGAATATGTTATGCAGAAGGGTGATTTAACATGCTTCTCTACAGATGATACTGTAGATTACTTAAAAGAAGTAATGAGTGAAACAAGATATCATTCATATCCTGTTATTGACTTAAATGATCAGGTAGTAGGTACTATCTCTCGTTTCCAGGTTATTACTGGTGATCATAAGAAGATGATTCTTGTTGACCATAACGAAAGAGGACAGGCTGTAGAAGGTATTGAAGAAGCAGAAATTCTAGAAGTAGTAGACCACCACAGAGTAGCTGATTTCCAGACTGTAGGTCCATTACAGTTCAGAGCAGAACCACTTGGCTGTACTTGTACAATTATTGCGAAAATGTATAAGGAACAGGGTGTAGAAATTCCTAAGAATGTTGCTGGTTTAATGTTAGCAGCTATTATTTCTGATACATTACTATTCAGATCTCCAACTTGCACAAAGACTGATAAAGAAATTGCGTTAGAATTAGCTGAAATTGCTGGTGTAGATGCTGAAGAATTTGGTCTTGCAATGTTTAAGGCTGGTACTTCATTAGTAGGTAAATCAATTGAAGAAATCTATAACCAGGATTACAAAGCATTCAATATTGGTGATGCAAAAGTTGGTATTGCTCAGGTTAATACTATGGATATCGATGGTTTTGCACCACTTAAGGCTGAAATGCTTGAATATATGGAAAATCTATGTGTTGAAAATGGATTCGATACAGCAGTTCTATTATTAACTGATGTAATCAATGCGACAAGTGAAGTATTTGTTGCAGGCAGCCATCCTGAATATGTAGAAAATGCATTTAATGTACAGTTAGTTGAACATCAGGCAAACTTACCAGGTGTTATTTCTCGTAAGAAACAGGTTGTTCCAGCTATCACTCGTGCTATCAACGCTTAATAAATTTAGCTATTTGTTGAGAACTCAACGAATAGCTTTTTTTATTACATGAAATTGTTGATAAATTAAAACAATAAGAATAATTTATTATTGCATACTTAATTGAAACAGTTATTTGAAACAATATTTCACTATTTTATCGTAAATATCGCCATAGATTTATCTATTTTTGTGTTTTGTACATATAAAAGTATGGTATATTTGCAGAAAATTTGGTATACTTATTGAGGCATAAAAAGATTGTTTTTATTTTTAAACAAAAAATATTTAAGGAGGAGAGTATGGAAAACTCAAAAATGAAATGGTATACCCTGGCTTTCATGGCATTTTCTACTGTTTGGGGTTTTGGTAACGTACTTAACGGTTTCGTTTACTTCAACGGTATCCAGGTTATATTCAGCTGGATTTTAATGTTCGCACTATACTTCGTACCATATGCCCTTATGGTTGGTGAACTTGGTTCAGCATTTAAAAATGCCGGTGGGGGTGTCAGCTCATGGATCAAGGAAACAATGGGTCCTAAACTTGCATACTATGCAGGGTTCACTTATTGGGCTTGTCACATCACTTATATCGCAAGTAAAGGTACTGGTGGATTAAAGGCTCTTAGCTGGGTAATCTTCAGAAACCATACAGTTTATGATAGCTTACCAACTATCTATGTTCAGCTTGCTACACTTGCTGTATTCTTATTATTCTGCTATATTGCAAGCCGTGGATTAAACCCACTAAAGAAACTTGCTACATTAGCAGGAACTTCAATGTTTGTTATGTCAATCCTTTATATCTTAATGATGTTCGCAGCACCAGCTATCAACCCTAATGGTGGCTATGTACATATGGACTTTAGTTTTAAAAACATCGTGCCACAGTTCAATGTACAGTACTTCACATCATTATCTATCTTAGTGTTTGCGGTTGGTGGATGTGAAAAGATTTCACCATATGTAAACAAGGTAGAAAATCCTGAAAAGGGATTCCCTAAAGGTATGATTGCACTTGCTATCATGGTTTGTGTATGTGCTATCTTAGGTACATTCGCAATGGGTATGATGTTCGATCCTAAGATGATCAATGCTTCTGAACAGGCATTCGAAAGCTATGTTGCTAACGGGGCTTATTGGTCATTCCAGAAATTAGGTGAATACTATCATATGGGTGATACATTACTAGTTATCTACGCATTATGTAACATGGTTGGTCAGTTCTCTACTTTAGTATTAAGTATTGATGCTCCACTTAGAATGTTATTAGACAACGAAGAAACTAGAGATTATATCCCATCTGCTTTATTTAAGAAGAATAAGTATGGTGCATATATTAACGGTATTAAGTTAGTTGTTGTACTTTCTGGTTCAATCATCTTAATCCAGTCATTCGTTCCTGGTGCAGCTGCTGTATTAAAACAGTTAAATAAGCTTAACTCAGTATGTATGCCAATGCGTTACTTATGGGTATTTGCTGCTTATGTTGCTTTACGTCAGGCTATGGACAAGTTCCCAGCAGAATATCGTTTCGTTAAGAATCAGGCTGTTGCTAAGTTCTTCGGTATCTGGTGCTTTATCGTAACTGCAGCTTGCTGTGTACTTGGTATGTATGACAAAGATCCATTCACATTCGCATTAAACGTAATTGCCCCTGTAGTTCTTTGTGCTTTAGGATTAATCATGCCTAAACTTGCAGAAAAAGAACGCCGTGAAGGAAAAAGATAAATGATATAAAATATCCTTTTGGCAGGGCCAGAAGGATATTTTTATATAAATTAAGGAGATAATAAAAATGTTTAAGGAAACTTCAAAAGAATTATTAGATTTCTTATCAAAAAGTCCTACTGCTTTCCATGCAGTAGAAAACTATCGTCAGATCTTAAATGCTGATGGATTTAAAGAATTATTAGAAAGTGAACATTGGGATATTGTACCAGGTGGTAAGTATTATGTAACAAGAAATAATACAAGTATCTTAGCTTTCAAAGTAGGTACAAAGTTAGACAACTACAGTTTCAACATTGTGACTTCACATACTGATTCACCAACTTTCAAGGTTAAAGAAAATGCTGAAATCGAAGTGAAGAATAAGTATACTCAGTTAAATACTGAAGGATACGGAGGAATGTTATGTGCTACTTGGTTAGATCGTCCTCTATCAATTGCTGGTCGTGTATTAGTATCTGAAGGTAACAGCATCGTTACTAAGTTATTAAACATTGATCGTGATTTATTAATGATCCCTAATGTAGCTATTCATATGAACCGTGCTGCTAATGATGGATTTAAGTATAACTTACAGGTCGATATGCTTCCATTATTAAGTGCTGGTGATGATCGTCAGAAAGACTTCAAACAGATTCTTGCGGATGAATTAGGTGTAAAGAAAGAAGACATCTTAGGACATGACTTATATCTTTACAACCGCATGGCTCCATCTATCTGGGGTGCTAATGAAGAATTCATTTCTGCAGGTCACTTAGATGATTTACAGTGTGGTTTCGCTTCATTAAAGGCATTACTTTCTGGTTACAATGATGAATCTATCGATATCATGGCTTGCTTTGATAACGAAGAAGTAGGTTCAGGAACTAAGCAGGGTGCTGACTCTACATTATTAAGAGATACATTAACTCGTATCAACAATGCTTTAGGTAAGACTGAAGAAGATTACCACCGTGCACTTGCATCAAGCTTTATGCTTTCTGCAGATAATGCACATGCCGTACATCCAAACCATCCAGAACATACTGATGCAACTAACTGCACTTATATGAATGAAGGTGTTGTTGTTAAGTCACATGCTGGTCAGAAATATACAAGTGATGGCGTATCAATGGCAGTTGTAAAGGCACTTGCATCTGGCGCAGATGTACCTCTACAGTATTTCGCTAACCGTTCAGATAAGGCTGGAGGAAGTACTTTAGGTAATATCGCTATGGCTCAGGCTTCTATGAATGCTGTAGATATCGGTTTACCTCAGCTTGCAATGCATTCATCATATGAAACTGCTGGTATCAAGGATACTTACTATGCAATCTCATTAATGAAGGCATTATTTGATTCACATATTCAGGAAACATCTACTCATAGCTTAGAAATAAAACGCTAATGAAGTTTCAACAAGATAGAGAAAAGCTTATGGTTTCTATGATGGTAGGAACCATGACTTCCTATATTGCTCTTATGTTTGTCAAAGAGCTGATTAATCAGAAGTATTTAATCAATTTCTATATCGATAGTTTAGTGGCTGTTGTTGCGCTTGTTCTGGCATTCCTGCAGATCAAGATGCAATATAAGATATATAAAGAGAGAAAGATTTCTTCTAAATCACTCAATATTACATTATTAAGCATTCTTTTCGCATTAATATTAAACGTTTTATTCCCTAAGGGAATTGATTTCTCATTCCTAGTATTAGTCATTGGAATGATTGCTTCAAATCGTTTGTGCAGTAAAGAATGGCCAAAGTGAACTACTCCGACTTAATATTTTATTAAGTCGGGGTTTTTTAGATGCTTACGCATCCGTTTAAGAAGATTGATATTTAAGTCTCCACCTATTGCTAG
>NZ_DAWDDM010000115.1:0-6073 GCF_052354645.1 Catenibacterium sp. | reverse complement strand
AATTGGGACATTATCAACTTGGATACATTGAGACATTATCACATTGGAATCAGATTTTTTATTTAAATAGCAAATATTTTATTGTATTTAGGAAATGATTATACTATACTTCTAGGTATAGGAGAGTGAAATAAATTATGGCAATGACAGATTATTTAAATGATATGCCAGCTCAGGGTAACCGTAAAGTTGTTCTAGTTGGTACAGGTTTTGTAGGTATGAGTATGGCTTATACTTTAATGAACCACAAAGGTATTGATGAACTTGTATTAGTTGACGTTAATACTGAAAAGGCAGAAGGGGAAGCAATGGACTTAGTTCATGGTTTACCATATGCAAACGGTAAATTAAAGGTTTATGCAGGTGATTATTCTGACTGTACTGATGCTAACGTTATCGTTGTAACTGCTGGTGCAGCTCAGAAACCAGGTCAGACAAGACTTGAATTAGTTGCAATCAACACAAAGATCATGGCTTCAGTTGGTAAGTCTATTAAGGAATCAGGATTCAATGGTGTAATCGTAGTAGCTTCTAACCCATGCGATATCATGACTTACGTAATGCAGAAGGCTACTGGTCTTCATCCATACCAGGTTCTTGGTTCAGGAACTATGCTTGATACAGCAAGATTAAGATATGAAATTGGTAACTTCTTTGAAGTAAACCCAGCTTCAGTTCATGGTTATATCATGGGTGAACATGGTGATAGCTCATTCGTATCTTGGACAAATTCTTATATCGGATGTAAATCACTTCTTGAAGTAGTTGAAGAAAGAAAAGTACCATTTGATCAGTTACAGAGAATTTACGAACAGGTAAGAGATGCTGCTTATGAAATCATCAATAAGAAGAGAGCAACTTACTATGGTATCGGTATGTCTCTTGCTAGATTAGTAGATGCTATCTTAAACAACGAAAATACAGTACTTCCATTATCATGCTACCTTGAAGGTCAGTATGGTCATGAAGGTTTATATATCGGTGTTCCAGCAATCATCAATAGAGCAGGTATCCGTGAAATCTTAACATTACCTTTAACTGAATCTGATCAGGAAAAATTTGACAGATCTTGTAGCACATTACAGGAAATCATTAATACTACTGTAACTCCAATTCTTGAAGGAAAAGAATAAGATTGATTTTCACTTGAACTCTTAGGCTTGCGCCTAGGAGTTTTTTTGCTTTACATGAAATTAAGATTCATAATATGTAAAGTGTGCTATAATAGATAGACTAGGAGGGAAATTCATGAATAATAACGAATTTGAATATAGTGAAAAAACAAAACGTCGTGTTAGAATCTTTAAGAGAATTTTATCGTTTATTGTACTTATTCTTGCAATTGCGACAATGGTTGCTTTATTCTATGTAAAAAAAGAAAAGATGCGCGTTCGCTTGTTTTTCTCATTATTACAATATATTGCGATGAGTATTGTCTTAATCTCCCCAAGACTTTTAAAGAAATTCGCAAACTTTGAAGTACCTGTTGAAGTACATATCAGTGTTACTGCCTTTGCGTTTTTAGGACTTGTGCTAGGAGATGGTTTAAACTTCTATGGAAAGATTGGCTGGTGGGATTCATTACTTCACTTTACTTCAGGTATTATTCTTTCATTTATCGCTTTATGGCTATTACAGATGCTTATTCTACGTAGAAAATACCTTTTTATGCATCGTGCATTGTTATATATATTTGTAGTTGCTTTCTCACTTGCAGTAGGGGCGGTATGGGAATTATGTGAATATACAGTAGATGACATTTTCCATACAAATAACCAGCAATATATGGCAACTACACGTGCGACTATCGTATCAAGTGATGATGAACCATTAGAAGGACATGATGCTCTCGCTGATACAATGAAGGATCTTGCACTTGATCTTGCAGGGGCTATTTTAGTAGTATGTTATGAATGTTCTAAGAAAGAAATTACACAATATTATGTCTCTAAGAAAGACTAGTATTGGATTTATCACATCTTGGTGTTAGAATAGATGCGATTATAGGAGATTTAGTTATGAAAGATATTGTTTTAGCTAGGCGAAAGCATTCTGGCCGACTTTCTGCACCAAAGAAAGTATCACTTTCTTTTCTTGCAGTAATTATAATAGGTGCTATAGTACTTTCTTTGCCATTTTCAAATAAGAAAGAAGCTGCAAGTTTCTTGGATAACCTCTTTATTGCAACATCTGCTGTATGTGTAACAGGGTTATCACCTTTGACAGTTGTGGATCAATATAACCTCTTTGGTCAGACAGTTCTTATTATTCTTGTTCAAATTGGTGGTCTTGGATTCTTAACTTTCTTATATCTTTTCTTGTTTCTTGCAAGACAAAGAATTACATTAAGTAGAAAACTTGTCTTTACTGAAGCACTCAACCAGAATTCTTTAAGTATGCTTCCAAGACTTTTGAAAACTATTTTTATTTATACTGTTTCAATAGAAACGATTGGATTAATATTCTTCTCAATGTTTTTTATACCTCGTTTAGGTGCTCTTAAAGGCTTATATTATGGTATATGGCATTCCATTAGTGCATTTTGTAATGCTGGATTTGATCTATGTGGATCTACATCACTTATTGCATACAACACAAATCCAATTATTAACTTTATCGTACCATTTGAAATTATCATGGGTGGTCTAGGTTTTATTGTGGTATTAGATATTCATGATAAATATATTAAAGAAAAGAGAAGATCATCAAGCTTTTCGTGGCGTCATCTATTTGGCAGCTTTGCCCTACATACAAAGATAGTATTAATGATGACTGTATCGTTGGTTGTTATAGGTACATTATTATTCTTTATAATGGAATTCAACAATCCTGCAACGATTGGAAAAATGAATTTAGTAGATAAGATTATTGTATCATTCTTCCAATCAGTCACTACACGTACTGCTGGATTCTCAACAGTGGATATGTATTCTCTTAATAGAATCACAAAAATATTGATGTGTTCTCTTATGTTCATCGGTGGTTCTCCTGCATCTACTGCAGGTGGTATTAAAACAGTTACTTTTGCACTTGTATTACTATTAATGAGAACAACTTATCGTGGTATTGAAGAAACAACAGTATTCCAGCGTCGTATCAAGAAAAGAACACTCGTAAGGGCTTTTTCTATCTTTTTCCTTGGACTAATGCTTTGTATTATTTCATCTTCTATTATGCTTATAACAGAACCTAAACAGGATTATTTAAATATCCTAATGGAAGTATTCTCAGCATTTGGTACAGTAGGACTGAGTGCATCTGTTACACCTGCATTAAGTATAGTTGGTAAATGCGTAGATATTATCTTGATGTATGCTGGACGTATTGGCCCTATTTCATTAATGATTTTATTTACTAAACGTTCACATGATAAAAATACAAAAGAATTTAAATATCCAGATGAGGATGTACTTGTTGGCTAGGAGGAGTAAACATGAGTAATAAACCAAAACAGGTCGCTATTTTAGGATTAGGTATCTTTGGAAGCACACTTGCTGAAACATTAGAAGACTTCGGAGTAGAAGTTCTTGCAGTAGATATTGATCCAGTATGTGTCAGTAGAATTAAAGACAATGTTACTAAAGCAATCGTAGCTGATGTTACTGATCGTGAACAGCTATTAGAACTTGATATCAATACATTTGATGTGGCTGTTGTAGCTATTTCTAAACATTTTGAAGAAGCAGTAACATGTACTTTATTATTAAAGGAATTAAATGTCCCTTATGTTATTGCGAAAGCACGTACTAAACGTAAGAAGATCATTCTAGAAAAAGTAGGGGCTGATCGTGTTATTAATACAGAAAAAGAAATGGCTTATAAGCTTGCTAAACATTTATTAAGACGTTCTATTGTAGATTTAGTAGAACTTGATGAAGAATATTCTATCGTAGAAATTAGGACACTTAAGGATTGGGAAGGCAAATCACTTTCTAATGTTAATATCCGTCGAGTTTATGGTATGAACGTTGTAGGTATTAAACCTCAAGGTTCACCTAAGATGACAATGGACTTTAGTGCTGATTATATTATTCAGCCAGGAGATCACTTCCTTGTTGTAAGTAAAACAAAAGAAGTAGAAAAATGGGATTTTCTCACTAAGGAATAGCAAAAGGCTATTCCTTTTTCTATAATAGTAATAGGAGGATATTATGAACCTATTACAACTCACAATAGAAACTTTTGATAAGAATGTTGAGACTGACTTTACTTCTTTTAAGAATCATATAAATTATATTGAAGATCATAATACAGTCGTCAATGGTCTCACATTCGCTTTTTTTGGCTTAACAGAAATTATTATTAAGAGAGTTTATCTTACATTTGAACTAAACAATATCATACATACTATTGAACGTGTGTATCAATCAGGAAGATGTATTCTTCGATGTGATGATCTAGAAAATGAAGAAGCCAGGCACCATATCCACAATATTTTGAATATGAATTATAATCAATTCCTACACCAATTTATTATGCCTGTTTCTTTTATAGAAACTTGGATTCAATCACCTACAGAGGCACTTATGCGTTCCTTTCTATCTACAAAATCTGTCATGACGAGTGATACAAAAATGATAGAGGAACAGATTAATGACACAATGGCTTTCTTAAATAGTTATGAAGATTATAAGAGTGCATGTGCTTATATTACTAAGAATAAGCCTTATCTATCTCTCTATTCCAATCATTTAGATCAACTAGAAAAATCACTAGAAGATAAGAAAAAGAAAGTATTACGTGAAATTGAACTAGTCACTGAATTAGATGATATGGAAAAGAAAGCAGCTATCAGAAAGCAGCAACAACAGACAATAGATAAAAGAAGAGAAGGACTCAATGCTTTATCTTTACTCTATGATGAATACTTAATATCACAGGATCATCTATTTGATTTAGAAGCATCTTATACACGTGCTGTGTATCTTTATGGTAGTGAAAATGATGATTATATGCGTATGTATCATCATTATATGAATAGTATTGCGGGTATACTTGCAAAGGATTTAAAGGAAGGAACACCTTGCCCTGTATGTGGCTCACTTCATCATCCTAAACCTTGTTTAATAGAAGGAAGAGAAATATCTCGGGAACTTCTTTTTAAGAAAGAAGCTATATTAGAAAAAACAAGAACAGATTTAGAAAAGAAGCGCTTAGAAAAAGCAACCTATATGGTACGTCATCAAAGACTCATAGAAAAGATTATAGAAAAGAAAAAAGAATTAGATATTACAGAAGATATTTCTAAAGAAATGTTTATTAGAGAACTCAGTATATTAAATACAGATTATTTATCTCATTATAAGGAGGATAAGAAGCTCTTAGATGAAATAGGTTATCTACATAAATTAGAAAAACATCTTCCAGCACTTAAACAGGATTATCATGAAATACTTATGGCAATTGAAGAAGTCAAAGAAGAATATCTTACATTACAGAAGAAGATTAAACATGCAGAAAAGTTCTGTGATGAAATCATTCAAAAATATTCTTTTATTATGTATGTTGATGAAAACATCATAGAAAATAAGAAGAAAGAATGTTTGAATAATCAAAAGATACTTACATTACTTCATAAGCAGACAATACCTCTAGAAGAAGATGTCACATCTTTTATCACGCAGTTAATGAATACTGCTAACCGTTTACTCAAACAAATCACCCATGATCGTCTTCAACTTATACTTGATAATAAACTTTATCTTCAAGAAGAGGATCATCTTTCTCTGGTGGAGGATTCTTCAATGCTTGGCTTATGTATAATTGTTTTAGGATATAGTTTATCTTCTATGATTTCACATCAGGATATATTATTCATTGATCACTCATTACAGGAAGATTATCACGAAACATTAATCAATACACTCTCTATATCCCCTTATTTTTCAAGACTCTATATTACAAAATAAGTGAATATAACACATTATTATCATCATGATTTGGATTAATCCTTTTCATTTTCCCAAAAATAGTTATAATATTATCGTACAAGAGAGGAGAAAGTTATGGCAAAAAATAATATTAAAAATGATGCAATTACACCTAGAGACGTTGATTTTGCACAATGGTATAC
>NZ_DAWDDM010000114.1:0-6194 GCF_052354645.1 Catenibacterium sp. | reverse complement strand
TTCAACAACGCAATTCAATTCTTCTAATAATACGGTTAACGCATCAACATCTGAAATTTCTGGCACATTATAAATTTCAACTGGTTCATCTGATAATACAATAGAAGGAATAAGCGCTACAGTTGCATTCTTCGCACCTGAAATAGTCACTGTTCCATTAAGTTTATGTCCACCTTCAATAGCAATTACTTCTTCTGACATTTCTATTCAATCCTTTCATTAAGGTTATTTAAAATTTATGTATATATATTAAAAAACTTTTAAGTTAATAGTTAATAAGTTAAAGTCATAATATTGGTAATTATCTCGACGAATTCATTATATAGTATTTTACTGAAAATCACAAAGAAAACAGAAAGTAAATAATCCTTTTTAATAAAAGAATATTTTACTTTTAAAAAAAACATGATATACTATGACCACATGGTCCGTTGGTGAAGTGGTCAACACACTTGGTTCTCATCCAAGCATTCAGGGGTTCGAGCCCCCTACGGACTACCATTTTTTTATGCGAATAAAAAAAAGAAAGCAAAGCTTTCTTTTTAAAAATGTTTATTTGTATAAAAAAAATGGCTGGGGTAACTGGATTCGAACCAGTGAAATGGCAGATTCAGAGTCTGCTGCCTTACCGCTTGGCTATACCCCAACAGCAATTTATATTATACATATATTTTAGGAGATGTAAAGAGAAAAATGACAAAAATTCGTACAAGATTTGCGCCAAGCCCTACAGGGTACATGCATATCGGTAATTTAAGAACAGCTTTATACTGTTATTTGATCGCTAAACATCAGGGTGGCGACTTTATTTTAAGAATTGAAGATACTGACCAAAACCGTGAAGTTGAAGGTGCGACTCAGTTAATTTATGATATTTTAACTGAAACAGGTCTTAACTGGGATGAAGGACCAGATAAGCCAGGAGATTGTGGACCTTATATCCAGTCTGAAAGACTTCCTATTTATCATGAATATGCTAAGAAGCTTATTGAGCTAGGCGGTGCTCATTATTGTTTCTGTGATAAAGATGCTGACAATGATTATGATCCTTGTCGTATGCTTGATCAGGCTGAAATTGATGAAAAGCTTGCAGCAGGTGTTCCTTATGTTATTAGACAGACTATCCCTGATAAGGGTAAGGCTACTTTTGATGATGAAATCTATGGTCATATTGAAGTAGATTGTACTACTTTAAATGATTCTATCTTAATCAAGAGTGATGGATTCCCTACTTATAACTTTGCGAACGTTGTAGATGACCATTTAATGGGTATTACTCATGTTGTACGTGGTAATGAATATTTAGCTTCTACACCTAAATATAACCTTCTATATGATGCATATGGATGGGATAGACCTACTTACATCCACTTACCACCAGTAATGAAGGATGAACATGCTAAGTTATCTAAGAGAAATGGTGATGCATCTTACCAGGATTTAACTAAACAGGGTTATTTAAAAGATGCCATCCTTAACTACATCGCATTACTTGGATGGTCTCCAGCTGATGAAGAAATCCTTTCATTAGATGATTTAATTGAACAGTTCAACATTGAACATATCTCTAAAGCTCCAGCTATCTTTGATATTGATAAGTTAAAATGGATGAACGGTGTTTATTTAAGAAACATGTCATTAGAAGAATTCCACAAAGTGGCTTCTCCTTACTATGACTTCATCACTATTCCTGTAAATACATTAGAAATCTCTAAAGCATTACAGCCACGTGTTGAAAGATTAGCTGACATTCCAGAATTAATGGACTTTGTCAATGAAACATTACCATTTGATGCATCTATCTATAAACATAAGAAGATGAAGACTAATCCTGAAAACTCTTTAGAAGCATTAGAATTATCTTTACCAGAACTTGAAAAGTGGGAAGATTATAATGATGACGAAGGATTAATGAATATGATGATGGATATCGCTAAGAGCCATGAATTAAAGAATGGACGTATTATGTGGCCTATCCGTGTTGCATTATCTAATAAAGCATTTACTCCTGGTGGTGCTGTAGAAATCGCTCATATTCTTGGTAAAGAAGAAACTTTAAGAAGAATTAGAGTTGCTATTGAAGATTTAAAGAAATCAGTTGCTGAATCAGCAGAATAAAAACAAGAGGCTCGTTTGAGCCTCTTTTAGTATACTTTCTTATAGTTTGCAAGTGCACCGATTAGGTTAGAATCATTGTTGTATTTACATTGTACTAACTTAACTTGTGGGATAGGCACAGGCATTTTTTCATAGAGTTCATCTAAAGACTTCTGAATATAAGTCATTAAAATAGGTTGTTTAGAGATACCCCCACCTATCGCAATACAATCAGGATCGACTGCTGCCTGGATATTAAATAATCCCATCGCAATAGTGTCTGTATAGTCCTTTAAGACACTTAAGGCTCTTGTATCGCCATTATTACAATATTCAAAAGCTTTTATACCATCAAATGAATCAGAGGATCCTACAGCCATCTTAATGCCTTTTACGAGTCTTAAAACACTGCCATCAATCCCCCACTTACTACCAAAGCCACGCTTATCTGTCCACTTAGTAGAAAGATAACTGAATTCACTCGCAAATCCATGACCACCAGTAAAGACACGATCACCAATAGTCATACCGCCACCAATACCTGTACCTAAAATACATACAGCACCAACATCAGTTCCTTTCAAAGAACCATATGTCACTTCACATTGTGCAGCACATTTAGCATCGTTCTCAATCACAACACGTTCTGTTGTGACCTTTTTTATTTCTTCTAAAACATCTACATCCTGATTGTATTCTAATGCCCCTGGTACCTGCATTTTATGTGTTTTCTTATTATATAAGCCTGGTAAGCTCATTGCGATACCATCTACACTACTATATCTATTATAAATACTCTTAATTACTTCTAAGAAGTTTTCTAGTGTATCAAGTGGTGTAGGTACACTACCCTTTTCCAACATTTCCAATTCATCATTCATTAAGGCATACTTTATCGCAGTACCCCCTACATCAAATACTAAATATTCCATTTTGTTTCCTCCTTTAAATATCATAATATAGATTGAGAATATAATATGTATTTTTCAGAATACGAAACACAAAAAAACCAAGGACATTATATGCCTTGGTTCTCATATTAATCCTGGAATAAAGGAGTAGAAAGATAACGGTCACCTGTATCTGGTAATAAGGCTACAATAGTCTTTCCTTTATTTTCTGGTCTTTTAGCAAGTTCAATTGCAGCATAAACAGCAGCACCTGAAGAAATACCTACTAAGATACCTTCATTCTGACCTACTTCTTTACCAGTCGCAAATGCATCTTCATTAGTTACACGGATGATTTCATCATATACCTTTGTATCTAAGACATCAGGTACGAAACCTGCACCGATACCCTGGATCTTATGTGCACCACCCTGTCCAGTAGATAATACTGGAGATGAATCTGGTTCTACTGCAACTACTTTTACGTCTGGTTTCTTATCTTTTAAGTACTGTCCTACACCAGTCACTGTACCACCAGTACCTACACCAGCTACAAAGTAATCTACCTGACCATCTAAGTCTTCAAAGATTTCTGGTCCTGTTGTTAAATAGTGTGCCTGTGGGTTAGCTGGGTTAACGAACTGTCCTGGAATATAGCTGTTTTCAATTCCTTCTGCAAGTTCATTTGCTTTCGCAATAGCACCCTTCATACCCTTGCTTCCATCTGTTAAGACAAGTTCAGCACCATATGCTTTCATTAATGTACGTCTTTCTACAGACATTGTTTCAGGCATAACAATAATAATACGATAACCTCTTGCAGCCGCAACAGAAGCTAAACCAATACCTGTATTACCTGAAGTAGGTTCAATCAATACAGTATCTTTATTGATTTTTCCTGCTTTTTCTGCTTCATCAAGCATATTCTTCGCAATTCTATCTTTAACACTTCCTGCGGGATTGAAGTATTCAACCTTTGCGATGACCTTTGCTTCTAAGTTATATTTCTTTTCTAAATGTGTTAATTCTAATAATGGTGTATGGCCAATTAACTGGTCAGCACTAGTAAATACCTTACTCATGTTAATTTTCCTCCAAATTTGTTATTTTACTGCAGCAAAAGCCTGATCTAAGTCTGCAATAATATCATCAATATGTTCAGTACCAATAGATAATCTAATAGAATTCTGCTGGATACCTACCTGTTTTAATTCTTCTTCATTCATTTCTGCATGTGTAGTAGAAGCTGGATGAATAACTAAAGATTTCACATCTGCAACGTTAGCAAGTAATGAGAATAACTGTAAGTTATCAATGAAATCTTTTGCTTTTCTTGCATCACCCTTGATGTTGAATGTAAAGATTGATCCACCACCATTAGGGAAATACTTCTTATATAATGCCTGCTGAGATGGATCTGTAGATACTGAAGGATGTGATACAGATTCAACCTGTGGATGGTTATTTAAGTATTCTACAACTTTTAATGTATTTTCTACCTGTCTTTCTACACGTAATGAAAGTGTTTCTAGACCCTGTAAGAAGATCCAAGCATGAATTGGTGAAAGAGTAGCGCCCATGTCTCTTAATAAAATAGCTCTAATTCTTGTAATATAAGCAGCTGCTCCTACATCTTTCGCAAAGCTTACACCATGATAAGATGGGTTTGGTTCAACAAGCTGTGGAAATTTATCTGCATGTGCCGCCCAGTCAAACTTACCTGCGTCAACGATGACACCACCAATAGTAGTACCATGACCACCAATGAACTTAGTTGCTGAATGAATAACAACATCTGCACCATATTCAATTGGTCTAATTAAATAAGGTGTACCAAATGTGTTATCAATAACTAATGGTAAACCATGTTTATGTGCAATCTTTGCGATAGCTTCGATGTCTACAACATCTGAATTAGGGTTACCTAAAGTTTCAATATAAACAAGTTTTGTGTTTTCCTGAATAGCATCTTCAAATGCCTGTGGATTTAATGCATCTACGAATGTAGTAGTAATACCATAATCAGTAAATGTATGTTTGAATAAGTTGAATGTTCCACCATAGATGTTTTCTGCAGATACGATATGATCACCTGCAGCTACTAAGTTTTGTACTGCGTATGTCACTGCAGCTGCGCCAGAACCTACTGCTAAGGCTGCTACACCACCTTCTAAAGCCGCAATTCTTTTTTCAAATACATCTTCAGTTGGGTTTGTTAGACGACCATAGATATTACCAGCATCCTGTAATGCGAATCTAGCTGCTGCATGATCTGAGTTATGAAAAACGTAAGATGAAGTCTGATAGATAGGTACTGCACGAGCGTCAGTTACTGGATCAGCTTCTTCCTGTCCTACGTGTAATGCAAGTGTTTCGAAATGATAGTTTTTATTAGACATGTATGTTTCCTCCTAAACCCTATTTGTTTGATAGGTTAATAGGATTATATCAGTGATAAACCTACTAGTCAACTATATTTATATTATTTTTTGTGAATATTTCGTATTTTCTAAATTTAATTGATTTTATTTATGATTATATGACATAATCATCGCCATTTGATGAAGCTGGTACTAAATCACTTAAAGAAACACCTTCTAAATAGTCTGTAATCACTTTATATAAACCAGTCCACATAGGTAATGTATTACAATAAGATGCTCTTTCACATGTATTACATTCATCCGCTAAACATGATACAGGAGCTAATGTTCCTTCAGTAATCTTAAGAATAGAAGCAACACTATAGTCTTCTGGAGCATGTGTTAAACGGTATCCCCCACCCTTACCTCTTAAACCTTCTACAAAGTGTTCTTTAGATAAAGACTTAATAATAATTTCTAGATACTTTTCAGAGATATTCTGTCTTGCAGCTATTTCTTTTAATGGTATATATTTAGAACGATCATGCTGTGCTAAATCAATCATGACACGTAAAGCATAACGTCCTTTAGTTGATATCATCATAATCAATTCCTCCTTTTACATATACCTAGTATACTAGAGGGTTATAGGGTAAGTCAAGAATAATAGAAATCCATCATGACTGATAATTCATATTTACTTATTATATGTGGTGTATAATGATTAATGTAAAAGGATGCATTAAATAGTGATCAACAGTTGTATAAGCTGTTAAATCAAAGAAAGGATGAGATATAACCAGAAATATTACATACACAAGCACAACATATTTAGAGTTACTTT
>NZ_DAWDDM010000113.1:0-6207 GCF_052354645.1 Catenibacterium sp. | reverse complement strand
CATTAGTATTATACCATTTTCACAAAAGAAATGAATAATTTTGCAATAATTCTGCAAAATAAACAACAAACATGTATGCATACAGATAGAAACAGATATGCAATAGTTTTGATTGTGTAATGGTAGGAATAAAAAAATGCTAGGAGTTCAAAACCACTAGCATTATTACGAACAAATTAAAGTCTTAACCCTTTAATATCCTTTACGCGTGATAATATCGTATTACAGCTGCAGCTTAATACACCAGGAAGTGTATCTATCACATAATGAAGAAAATGTTCCATTTCTTCATTAGAAGATGCTACTGCATGTACATGTAGTTTATCTCTACCAGTTACTCTATAGATCTGAGTCACTATATCATTCTTATTTAATATATCTGTTACTTCTTTAAAAGAGTCTGGCTTTGTTTCTATCTCAAAATAACAGGATACAGCACCACTTATTTTTTGTGGATTAATAATCGTTGTATACTCTTCAATAATCCCTTTATTCTCTAAAGTCTGAATACGTGCTTTAACAGCTACTCTAGAAATTCCAATCTTTTCTCCTATATCAGAATAAGACATACGGGCATTGCTTACTAATAACTGTATAATCTTCTGATCTAACTTATCTAACCCATTTAAGTACATTTATATCACTCCTGTCTTATTTATCTTATCATTGTGTAAAATAAATCACAAGTTGATATAAGCAAACTATTATACTATAATAGTTGCATAACGTAAGTATGAAGTTACGAAAAGGAGGCATATAATGAATAAAGATCTTACAAAAGGACCTGTTGTGAAATCAATGCTGTTGTTTGTGATACCTATGATACTAGGAGACCTCTTACAACAATGTTACAACATTGCGGATACTTTAATAGTAGGGCAGTTCTTAGGAAAAACAGCTTTAGCTGCAGTCGGTTCTTCTTTTACTCTTATGACCTTTATTACATCTATCATATTAGGCTTATGTATGGGTAGTGGTGCACTCTTTTCTATTAGATTTGGACAAAGAGATAAAAGAGGACTAAAACAGGATCTATGTGCTTCCTTCTTCTTTATTGTCTTCACATCCATATTACTTAATATCATTGCTTATATATGTCTAGATGTACTTAAACTCTTCTTAAGAGTGCCTCATGAGGTATGGGGTGATATGAGATGTTATCTCTTATATATTTTTATGGGAATCATTGCGATATTCTTATATAACTTCTTTTCGGCTTATTTAAGATCTATAGGTAATTCAGTCATTCCACTCATCTTTCTTGCCATCTCTTCTATCTTGAATATTATTCTAGATCTCTATTTTGTACTTGTATTAAAGATGGGAGTAGGGGGTGCAGCCCTTGCCACAGTACTATCCCAATATGTATCAGGTATAGGCATCATGTTTTATACACTACTTAAATATAAAGAAGTACTTGTAATATTTAAGGTTAGTTACTTAAAAAGAGAAAGAATTAAACAGATCATCTCTTTCTCGCTTCTTACTTGTATCCAGCAATCAGTCATGAATCTAGGAATACTGATGGTACAAGGGTTAGTTAATAGCTTTGGTACAGTTGTTATGGCTGCATTTGCAGCTGCAGTAAAAATAGATGCTTTTGCCTATATGCCAGTACAGGACTTTGGAAATGCCTTTTCTACATTCATTGCTCAAAACTATGGAGCCAAAGAAAAAGAAAGAATACAAAAAGGACTCAAAGAAGCTGTTCGTATCTCTTCAATATTTTGTATAATTATTTCTATTCTAGTTTATATATTTGCGAAACCTTTAATGATGATCTTTATAGATGCAAATGAAACAAGTATCATCTTAGAAGGTGTACGCTACTTAAGAATAGAAGGTGCATTCTATATAGGTATAGGCTGTTTATTCTTGTTATATGGTTTATATCGTGCCTTAGGAAGACCAGGTATGAGTGTTGTTCTTACAGTCTTCTCACTTGGCACAAGAGTCGCTTTAGCTTATATCTTATCTTCTATACCAACACTTGGAGTAACAGGTATATGGTGGTCAGTTCCAATAGGCTGGGCACTTGCGGATATAGTGGGATTAGTATATTACAAAAAGAATAAACACAATCTATTAAGTTTTGGGGGAGTATTATAATGAAATAGGTTGGTATTAAGTGATACATCTAAAGGTTAATAGGAGCTTCTCCTGTTTTACATATTGACAGAGATTAACTCTGTTTGATTAAATTGTGGTAGGGAGGATGAATCATGATTATTAGAGAAGCCAGAACAGAAGACTTAGAAAGAATATTAGAAATATATGAAATTGCGAAAGCTTTTATGAGACAAACAGGTAACCCACATCAGTGGAACAGTCGTTATCCTGATTCAAAAACATTAGAAGAAGACATTCATAAACATCAACTCTTTGTAATGGAAGAAGACTCTATTATACATAGTGTATTTGCGTTTATTATAGCAGAAGATCCTACATATAAGGAAATAGAAGGTGCATGGCTTGATTACAGTACTTATGGTACGATTCATCGTATTGCAAGTGATGGCATTATGCATCAAGTATTTAATAAAACAGTCAACTTCTGCAGTAAAAGATGTGCACATCTAAGAGCTGATACACATGAAGATAATAAGATTATGCAGAAGGTTTTGTTAAAAAATGGTTTTCAAGAAACAGGAATTATCTATGTAGAAGATGGTACACCTAGAATAGCATATGAGAAGGTGAAATAATGATCTGTCCTAAATGTGGATGTAGAGTAGAAATAGGAATGAAGAAATGCCCTGTATGTGGTAGTACTCTAGATAATGAATATACAAGATATGAAAAGAAGATGAAAAGAAAAAGAATACAGAAAAAAGCAATAGGTTCTGTATTTCTTATATTTGATATTATTCGTACTCTTATTGGTGTAGGTATAGCTCTATTTGGCTGTGTAGGTATCATGGAAGGTGATTATCTATTTGCAGCTAGTATAATTCTATTTGGATTATCGTTAATTCCTTATTGGTATAAGAAAGCATCTAATAGATTCATTGCGATTATTCTACCTGTATTGTTTGTACTTATGGGTTTTGTAGTATTATTGTTTACAGTATAGAAAGTATATTCTTTTATCTTTTTGTCTTGTAATACATGTTGATAATGCTTACTATGGACTAAAGAGGTGATAGATATGACATATACAGAACCAACCGCAATTGGTGGTAGGACACAAGAAGAACTAGACAAAGAATTAAGAAAAGGTATTGAATCTATCAAAGAAGGTAAAACATTGACTGCAGATGAAGTAGATGAAGAACTTGCAAGAGAGTTTGGAATCTAACGTGAGAGAAACAGCGGGTTGCTGTTTCTTTTTTTTAGACTAGCATAAATTACTTTTAAATAATTTTTAATTACACCTATTTAAAGGCATTATTAAGCATGAATTTCAGACATAGAATATAGAGATGGTGTATAATAAACTTATCTTAACGCAGAAAGGACAAATAATAATGAAACTATTTCATTTATCTGATCTCCATATTGGCTTAAAGCTGATGAATAGAGACTTAACAGAAGACCAACAATATATACTTAATAGAATTGTACAATACGCAAAAGAAAAACAACCTGACGCTATTATGATTGCAGGTGATATATATGATAAAGCTGTTCCTAGTGCTGAAGCAGTGAGTCTATTTGACTCTTTTGTGACATCTTTAAAGGAAGCAGTACCCCAATCTACTATTATGATGATTTCTGGTAATCATGATAGTGCACCTAGAATAGATTGTTTTAGACAGGTACTACTTAAACAGAACCTCTATATGGTAGGTAACCCTCCTGAAAAAGAAGAGGATCATATTGAAAGAATTACTTTAAATGACAATTATGGACCTGTTCATTTCTACCTTCTTCCTTTTGTGAAACCTTCCATGGTTAAAAACATTATTGGAACTAACGATGGAAGAAACTACTCTTATAGTGAAACAATTAAGAAACTGATAGAAAGAGAAGAAATGAATACAAAGGATAGAAACGTATTGATTTCTCACCAGTTCTATCTACCAGTTAATAAGAAAGCAGAAGATATAGAACGAACTGATTCTGAAATACGTACGGCTGGCAACATCGATGAAGTCAGTGGAGAAGTATTACTCCCATTTGACTATGCTGCTTTAGGACATATCCATAAACCTATGAAGGTAGGAAGTGACGTCTATCGCTATTGTGGTACACCTTTACCTTATTCTATGAGTGAAGCTGGTCAGGACAAAGGAATTATAGAAATAGAAATGAAAGAAAAAGGTGTTGTAGAAACACAGGTACTTCCTTTAAAACCATTTCATGATCTAAGAATCATAGAAGGAGAACTTAAAGATGTATTAAATCAATCCTGTGATGATTTTGTGAGAGTTGTACTTACTGATAAACAGGATCTCAATATCTTTGAAATGCAGGAAAAACTAAAAAATGCTTTTCCTAGATTACTAGAAATAAGAAGAGAAAAAATAAGAAAGAATAACTATCAGGCAGTTGTAAAGAAGGATGTTAAAATGGATCCATTCTCTTTATGTACTGATTTCTTAAATGGTGTTGATGAAGAAGAAAAAGAACTTCTAGAAGATATCATCAACCATGTGAAAGGGGTATAGTATGAAACCTATTAAACTCGTAATGGAAGCCTTTGGTTCCTATGCATCTAAAACAGTCATTGATTTTAGAGAACCAAATCAGAATTTGTTTTTAATTACTGGAGATACAGGCGCAGGTAAAACAACTATCTTTGATGCGATTGTATTCGCATTATATGGAGAAAGCAGTTCTACTCTAAATAAGAAAACAGGCACACTCTTACAAAGCCAATTTGCTTCATTAGACGTTAAACCTTACGTAGAATTGACCTTCTCACAAGGCTATGGTGATGATGAAAAAATCTATACCATTCATCGTATTCCCCAGCATTATACATACTATAAAGCAGGCGCTAAAAAAGGTTTAAGAAAAGAAAAAGCAGAATCAGGTAGTATCGCATTAATGATGCCAGATGGGTCTGAGTATCCTCAAAAAGAAGCTAATAAGAAGATCATAGATATCATTCATCTCACTAAAGAACAGTTCATGCAGGTCGCAATGATTGCGCAAGGTGAATTCATGGATGTATTACGTAAATCATCTAATGAGAAGAAAGAAATCTTTAGAAAGCTTTTCCATACAGAAATCTATAATGATATTGTAGAAGAACTCAACAATAGAAGAAAAGAAACAGAAAAGAGTATTAGTGATATCAAAACAAGGTGTATGAGTGAAGTAGGGCATATTCATATAAGTGAAGAACATGAAAATCTTGTCTTCCTTATTGAAGCGATTCAAAGAGGGGAAATCTCTTATCTCAATGAATTAGTAGATGAGTTAGAATCCTATTGTCAGGTATTAGAAGAGACTCTTAATAAAGATAAAGATGCATTAAGTAAGACTAATGCATTAAAAGAGGAAAAGAAAACAAATCTAGATCAAGCAAAACAACTTCTTAATGATTATCAAGTTCTAAAAGAGGCAAAGCAGCAGCTCGTTAACTTAAATAATCAAAAAGAGGAGATAGAAAATAACTATAAGCTCTCTAGTAAAATTGAATATGCTTATAATATCTTGCAGGCACATAACTCTTATACAAAAGATCAAAAACAATATACAGATACGCAAAACAAGCTAGAAAATGAACTCAAAAGAGAGCCAGAACTACGCATTCAGTATGAAAACTTAAAAGAAGAAGAGAAGACTGTAGATACAAAATACGAACAATCAGTTCGTTTATATACACAAGAATATGATAAAGCGACAAAAGATTTAGAAAATAGAAAACAATTAAGCAAAATAGAAAATAGCATATCTAATATTAATAAATCTATTGATAATTCTACTAAACAGCTTACATTACTCAATAAAAACAAAGAATCTTTATTATTAAAACAGGAAAAAGGTAAAGAAGAACTAGAAACACTCAAGGATGTAGAAAAAGAACAGGTTATTCTAGAATCAAAACATAAGGAATTCAAGACTAAGCTTGATTCTTACAACAACCTTGTTAAAGACTTTCAATCTATTTCTAAAAAAGAAAAAGAACTCATCTCAACACAAAATGAATATACAAGATTAAGTACTTATTATAATCAGAAGAATAGAATCTATGAAGAAGCTAATAAGCTCTTCCTAGATGCACAGGCAGGATTACTTGCGAGAACAGTTGAAGTT
>NZ_DAWDDM010000112.1:0-6306 GCF_052354645.1 Catenibacterium sp. | reverse complement strand
GCTGATAAATACATTAAATATTCAGCATCATCACCTTCTTTTAACAATACAGCACCTTCCTGGATTAAGTTATGCTGAGTCGGATCAGCCTGGTTATTGATTTCATTGAATGTCATCCAGTATTTTACTTTATGCTGATATCTTTCAAAACATACCTTTGCGAACTTCACAAACATATCAATGGCTTTACGATTTCTAAATCCTCCATATTCTTTTGCGAGTGCCCAAGGTAATTCAAAATGTGATAATGTGATGACTGGTTCAATACCATATTTTAATAATTCATCAAATACATCATCATAGAACTTTAAACCTTCTTCATTAGGTGTTTCTTCATCCCCTCTTGGGAAGATTCTTGTCCAGGCAATAGAAGTTCTAAATGCCTTGAATCCCATTTCAGCAAGTAATGCGATATCTTCCTTATAATGATGATAGAAGTCTACACCTACATGGTTTGGATAATCTTCTCCAGGAAGAACACCATCTGTTAAACGTCTAGGTGCTCCTGTTACGTTGTCTCCCGCTGTTTCTACATCTGTACAGCTGATTCCTTTTCCGCCTTCCTGCCAGGCACCTTCACACTGATGAGCAGCCACTGCGCCACCCCATAAAAAGTCGTCTCTAAACATTGTCTTATCTCCTTTTCTCTTTCTAATAATTATAAATAGAAATGAAAGTGATTTCTATAATTTTCAGAAATAGAGATCAAACTTTCGTAAAAATGTTTCATCTTTACATTATCAGTTCATCAATCCAATAAATAAGTGATATTTTGTTGACAGGATGTCATAAGATAACATGAAATACTTCTAACAAAAAAACTCTATAAACCTATTAACAAGATTCATAGAGCTGATGATATCCCTAATACAGTTGGCGATTTCGTCAATGATATACACATCACATAAATACGACAAAAAAGAAAGTATGAGCATTTATTTATCACTTTCATCTTCCATAATATAAAATAATTTATCGCCTAATTCTTCAGTTGCATACCCTAATTCATTCGGTTCATCATTTTCCTTAAACCCATATTCAAGATTCTTATCCAACACATAATTGCGAATCTGATTGAGTTCTGCTTCATTTAACTCTCTATCAGCTTTAACATATTCGATCACATTCTCTTTTGAATAACCATCTTCCGGATTCAAATCTTTCAACAATAATAAGTTATTCAATAATTTGACATCATCTTTTGATAATCTATACGTTTTTTTACTCCTATACAACTACTTTTCTTTGAATATATTTTACCGCAATTTAAAATTATAACAATGTTTTCATTGTTACATTATTTGTTCAAAATTTCACAATAATTTTGTAACATTTTTTTAATGAAAGCGTTGCATTTTATTTATATAAGATGTAATATACCACTATCAACCAAATAAAAAAAGGGGAGCTGACGCGACGGCTGAGAAGAAATACGATCGGATTTCGACCCATATAACCTGATACGGATAATGCCGGCGTAGGAATTTTGTTTTTTTAGGTATACATGCTCAGGTATACCTTTTTTTATTATTTAAAAGGAGGAAGTGTATGAGTTACACAACACAAATGGATGCTGCAAGACAGGGTATTATTACACCTGAAATGGAAATTGTAGCCGCAAAAGAATCTATGGATGTAGAAGTATTACGTGAACACATCGCGAAAGGACATGCTATTATTCCATGTAATAAGAATCATACTTCTATTGATCCAAGTGGTATTGGTTCAATGTTGAAGACTAAGATCAATGTGAACCTAGGTATTTCTAGAGACTGTAAAGACATGGATGTAGAAATTGAAAAAGTGAATAATGCAGTAAAAATGGGCGCTGAATCAATCATGGACTTAAGTTCTTATGGTGATACACGTACTTTTAGAAAGAGATTAACTAAAGAATGTCCTGCCATTATTGGTACAGTCCCTATTTATGATGCTGTTGTTTATTATCATAAGGCTTTAAAAGATATTACTGCAAAAGAATGGTTAGATATTGTAAGAATGCATGCTGAAGATGGTGTGGATTTCATGACTATTCATTGTGGAATCAATAGAGCTATGTATGAACGTTTTAAGAATAATAAGCGTTTAATGAATATTGTTTCTCGTGGTGGTTCTATTATGTTTGCCTGGATGGCTATGACTGGAGAAGAAAATCCATTCTATGAACATTATGATGAAGTCTTAGATATCTGCCGTGAATATGATATTACTATGAGTTTAGGTGATGCATGTCGTGCTGGATGTTTGGCTGATGCAACTGATGTGGCTCAGATTGGTGAGTTAGTGACTTTAGGAGAATTAACACAGCGTGCATGGGATAAAGATGTACAGGTGATGATTGAAGGTCCTGGTCATATGCCTTTAAATCAGATTGCTGCTAATATGGAAATCCAGAAGACAATCTGTAAAGGTGCACCTTTCTACGTATTAGGCCCTTTAGTTACTGATATTGCCCCTGGTTATGATCATATTACTGCTGCCATCGGTGGTGCTATTGCAGCCACTTATGGTGCATCATTCTTATGTTATGTGACTCCTGCCGAACATCTTCGTCTGCCTAATCTAGATGATGTTAAAGAAGGTATTATTGCATCTAAGATTGCCGCACATGCAGCAGACATAGCGAAGGGTATTCCTGGTGCCATGGAATTAGATAATAAGATGGCATGTGCAAGAAAGAAGCTGGACTGGGAAGAAACATTTAAATACTCAATTGATCCAGAAAAAGCAAGACGTTATCGTGCTGAAGCAGCACCTGAAAAAGAAGATACATGTTCTATGTGTGGTAACTTCTGTGCTGTTAAGAATATGAATCGTATTCTTGATGGTGAAATTGTAAATATTTTTGATGAATAAGAAAAAAAGCGTAACTCGTATATATGAGTTACGTCTTTTTGTATTAGTCTAAATCAGCACCGTTAGATTCGCAGACTTTCTTATACCAGAAGAATGAATCTTTCTTGCTTCTAGAGAAGTCCCCAGTTCCATCATCATGTCTATCTACATAGATGAAACCATAACGTTTCGCATACTGTCCAGTACCTGCAGATACTAAGTCGATTGGTCCCCAAGTTGTATAACCGATTAGTGGTACACCGTCTTCGATAGCTTCATCCATTGCTTTAATATGATCTCTGAAGTAATCAATTCTATAAGTATCATGTACAGAACCATCTTCTTCTACCTTATCAAATGCTCCAAAACCATTTTCTACAACCATTAATGGTGTATGAGGATAACGGTCATGTAAGATATTTAATGTATATCTTAATCCATCAGGGTCAATCTGCCATCCCCAGTCAGAAGCCTTTAAGTAAGGGTTCTTAGCACCTGTTGCAAGGTTACCATTTGTCTTTTCAGCATTTTCATCAACTGTTACACAGTTAGACATATAGTAAGAGAATGTATAGAAGTCAATAACACCTTCCTTAATAATCTTCTTATCTTCTTCAGTAATAAATGAAGTATCAATGCCATGATCCTTGAAATATCTGAACATATATGTTGGATATTCACCACGAACCTGTACATCACCACAGAAGTTATTCTTGAAGTTATCTTCATTAAATGCTGCAAGAATATCTTTTGGATTTGGTGTTAATGGATATAAAGTTGTATGAGCAATCATATTACCGATCATGAAATCAGGATTGATTTTATGTCCTTCTGTTACAACTAATGCACTTGCAACAAACTGATTATGTAATGCTTCAAATGTTTTCTGAGGGTTAGATTTTAATCTGTTTAATGGAATACGTTCATCAGAGTTAACATCTTCTGGGTCCATGATACCTAAACCATAAAGGTCACCTAATCCACCTTCACCCATACATGCGATATTGATTTCGTTGAATGTTAACCAGTATTTAACCTTATCCTTATAACGTTTCATACAAGTAGTTGCATACTTAACGAACATATCAATCACTCTTCTATCAGAGAACCCATTGTATTTAGTCACAATGTTCCAAGGAATTTCATAATGACATAATGTAACTAAAGGTTCAATATTGTGTTTCTTACATTCGTCAAATACCTTGTCATAGAAAGCTAAACCTTCTTCATTAGGTGTTTCATCATCACCATTAGGGAAAATTCTACCCCAGTTGATTGATAATCTGAATACATTCCATCCCATTTCTGCAAATAAAGCAATATCTTCAGCATAATGATGATAGAAATCAATTGCTTCATGACTTGGATAGAAAGCAGTCTTATCAGTCTTTGGTAAGAATGTTCTTGGAGTATTTACATCTCCACCAAGTAACATATCTGGTACTGATAAACCTTTACCATCTTCTAAATAAGCACCTTCACACTGATTGGCAGCAACTGCGCCACCCCATAAAAATCCTTTTGGAAAACTCATTTTCTTTACCTCCGTTCATCTTTTCTGTATGTATTATATACATAATAAAAATCATTATAATTTATTTTCACCAAATGAAAACGATTTACACCATATGAAAATTATCAAAAGTTATTATTTAGAATAAATCCCCTCTTTTATGTGCTCCCATATTAGACATAATACATTCCTGATGATTATGATGAACAATATCCCAGACATATTCCATCCCTGTGGCAAGTGGCTGTTTAAGAAAATCCTCTTTATCAATCCAATAAACCTCTCCTTCATCACTTGAATGAAGAACTCCTTCATACTCACTCGCCTTATAGACTAGAATAATATTATGAATAGAATGCTTATACCAATGATATAAACCACATAAATAAGGATTCTTAATTGTAAGACCTGTTTCTTCTTTCACTTCTCTAATCATAGCATCTTTGAATATTTCTTCTTTTTCTACATGACCACCAGGGAAAGTAATACCAGTATAAGAATCATTGACTTTATTTTGTATTAAAACATGGCCTTCATGATCTTCAATCATACACATATTCATTAAACAGACATCTTCCTTACGACGTTTCTTTACACCTTTAAACTCAATTGCCTGTACTGGGCATATCTCTAAACAGGCCCCACAGTGTAAACATTGTGAGACATCTATTACTTCATTATGAATACAACGTTGAGGACAAATAGTCTCACATTTGCCACAATGAATACAACGATCAGTAATGGTATAATAAGTACCATGTTCCTTACTGTTAATAGTAATAGGTGCTCTTTTAATATGTGCTGGGTCACTGATATCAAAATATTCACCAGATGCTTCATATAAACAAAAGACATCCAATGCCTTTCTTGTATCTTCTGGATAGATAGACTGCATATAAGTATTCTTTAGGAAGATCTCGTCAAGTTTATGAGACCCAATATTCTTAACCTTACCACTTAAACTAAAAGATACTTTTCCTTTAAGTCCTGTCAAGGAAATATACTCTTGGTTCATGAGTTCCTTATAGAAACTCTTACCTCTTGCAGTTAAGAAGTAAATACCTTCTTCATCATACAACATTAAGTCGATGATTCGAGTGATAGGTCTACCCTCACTATTAATAGTTGCCATTGTGACAGAATGAATGTCTTCAACAAGTAATTTGATATAATTCATAAAATACCTCCAGATATTATTTTATAACATAAAAAAAAGAGAGTCTATTACAGGCTCTCTACATACTCTTCTAAACATAGATTTTTCTGATGCATCTTCAAGGCAGCTTTCTTACCTACATAACGATAATGCCATGGTTCATGCTTAATATGTGTTATAGATGTTTTACTCTTAGGATAACGTTTCACAAAACCATATTTATAAGCATTTCTTTCTAACCATCTATAAGCAGACTGATTGGTTGTATAACGGTTATCCCCTACTATATCCACTGCAAGCCCTAATTGATGTTCGCTTGTACCTGGGACTGATACATAATTTAATGCATATCTTCTTGCAAGAAGCGTACATAACCCTTTACTCTTATAATAATTCGTACGATTATCTAAGATCTTCTGTTGTGAATAAGATGATCGATATCCTTCATTCACCTGCATATAAATATCATCTTTTCTTGCAGTTCTAAACATTTGTGATAATTCAGGCACAATACGTGAATCAACTTCTTTCCCATTATCTAGCTTTGTAAGAATCACTTTATAGTTATCTGGTATTCTATTTGTATGATTCACAAGCATAAGATTCCAGCCATGATTTGTAGAAGCATCTTCTATAAAAGTATCTGAACGAAATATAATATATCCCGATAATATGAGTAATAGAATTCCTAGAACTAAAAGACATTTCTTGAATAATCGCATTTCTTTTCACCTCACAATAGTTATATCGTGAAATGTTGAAAAGAAACATCTCAAATTCCTTACAAAAATATTAAGATTTA
>NZ_DAWDDM010000111.1:0-6334 GCF_052354645.1 Catenibacterium sp. | reverse complement strand
GTATAATACTATGTTAAAGTTAGATTTACAGTTATTCGCTTCTAAAAAGGGTGTAGGTTCTACTAAGAACGGTCGTGACTCTGAATCAAAGCGTTTAGGTGCTAAGCTTTCTGATGGACAGACTTGCACAGCTGGTTCAATTATTTATAGACAGAGAGGTACTAAGGTTCATCCTGGTACTAATGTTGGTAAAGGTGGAGACGATACTTTATTCGCTAAAGTTGATGGTGTCGTTAAATACGAAAGACTTGGTAAAAACAAGAAACAGGTATCTGTTTACCCTGTAGCTTAATCTCAAGAATCCCCCATGGGATTCTTTTTTTAAAGAAAGAAGGTGGATACATGAAATTTATTGATCGCGTTAAGATTTATGTTCAAGCAGGTACTGGAGGTAATGGTACAGTTGCTTTCAGACGTGAAGCGCATGTTCCAAAGGGAGGTCCATCTGGAGGAGATGGAGGTCGTGGCGGAAGTGTTATCTTCGTTGCAACAAACTCATTATCAACTTTATTAGATTTAAGATATTATCGTGAATACAAGGCTCAAAATGGTGAAAAAGGTCATGCGAAAAAGATGCATGGTGCTGATGCTGATGATTTAGTCATCAGAGTACCAGTAGGAACTTGTGTTTATGATGACGATACAGGCAATATTATTGCCGACCTTACAAAGGATGGTCAGCGTGCTGTAATCGCAAAAGGTGGCCGTGGTGGTCGTGGGAATGCAAGATTCGCTTCATCACGTAACCCAGCACCTAAAATCTGTGAAAATGGTGAACCAGGTGAAAAATTCAATTTAAGAGTAGAATTAAAGCTACTTGCAGATGTTGGATTAGTAGGATTCCCAAGTGTTGGTAAGTCTACTTTATTATCTGTTGTTTCAAAGGCAAGACCACAGATTGCTGATTATCACTTTACTACTATCGTGCCTAATTTAGGTGTTGTACAGGTTAAGGATGGTCGTTCATTTGTTATGGCTGACCTACCTGGTCTTATTGAAGGCGCATCACAGGGTAAAGGTTTAGGTCATCAGTTCTTAAGACATATCGAAAGATGTCGTGTTATTGTTCATATTATTGATATGAGCGGTAGCGAAGGCAGAGATCCATATGAAGATTATGTCACTATTAATAAAGAATTAGGTGAATATGAATATCGCTTATTAGAAAGACCACAGATTATTGTGGCTAATAAGATGGATGGTGATGAAGCAGAAGAAAACTTAAAGAAATTCAAGGAAAAGCTTGGAGATCAGAAAGTATTCCCAATCATTGCACCAATTCATGAGGGTATCGATGCTGTTCTTTATGCAGTTGCTGATGCATTAGAAACTGCTCCAGACTTCTTTAATCAGGAAGAAGAACAGGAAAGTGTTCTTTATACTTATAAGGAAGAAGAAAAACCATTCACTATCCATAATAAAGGTAATGGTGTATGGGAAGTTACTGGTAAGAAGGTTGAAAGACTTGTGCAGATGGCATCATTCACTACAGATGATGGCTTCCAGAGATTCGCATTACAGATCCGTAATATGGGTATCGATGATGCATTAAGAGAAGCAGGCTGTGAAGATGGCGATACTGTACGCCTATATGACTTCGAATTTGAATTTTATAATTAATACCATTTCTAGAAATGGTATTTTTTTTTGACATATGATAGAATTAGGAAATGCGTAAAGGAGATTTTTATGTATAGTTATATCAAAGGAATCATTGCAGATTTGTATTCAGATCATATTGTCATAGATAATCATGGAATAGGCTATGAAGTACATGTATCCAACCCCTATAATTTTAAAAAGGGTGATGATGCCACAGTCTATATCTATCAGCAGGTCAAAGAGGATGATATTACTCTATTTGGCTTTAAGAAAAAAGAAGAAAAAGAATTATTTCAGAAGCTTATTCTTGTAAAAGGGATAGGCTGTAAAACAGCTATTGGTATTCTTGCAACAGGTGAGATTGATGCTATTATTGATGCGATAGAAGGTAAAAATACAGCTTATTTAAAGAAGATACCAGGTATTGGTCCTAAAGCTGCACAGCAGATCATTCTTGACTTGCATGGTAAGTTTGATAAACGTGCAATGAAGCCTCTTAGTTCTCCAGATTATGAAGAAGCCACTGAAGTATTAATCGCATTAGGCTATAAACAAAATGATGTAGAAAAAGCAATGAAAGTATTATCTAGTGAAAATCTAGATACTAATGGTTATGTAAAACGTGCATTAGCTTTATTAACACAATAATGAAAGGAGAATCTTATGGATCGTGATATTTTAGATACAAATGAACATATCGAGGATGAAGAAAGTTCTTTAAGACCGGCTTCTTTTGATGAATATGTCGGTCAGCATGATTTAAAAGAAAACCTTCGTGTCTTTGTGGGTGCTGCAAAGATGCGTGATGAAACACTTGATCATGTTTTATTCTATGGTCCTCCAGGACTAGGTAAAACCACAATGTCGATGATTATTGCGAATGAAATGGGAACTCATATCAAGATTACAACAGGACCTTCTATTGAAAAAACAGGTGATCTGGTTGCATTACTTACATCTCTTGAACCTGGGGATGTACTCTTTATCGATGAAATTCATCGTTTAAATAAAGTAGTAGAAGAAATACTATATCCTGCAATGGAAGATTTTTGCGTAGATGTTATGATTGGTAAAGATGCGACAACACGTTCTGTACGTATTGATTTACCTCCTTTCACATTAGTAGGAGCAACTACACGTGCAGGAGATATCTCAGCCCCATTGCGTGATCGTTTTGGTATTGTAGCTAAACTTGATTATTATAAGGATGAAGAACTCCGAGATATTATTTCTCGTACAAGTAAAGTCTATGGTATGACAATGGAAGAAGAAGCTAAGATGGAACTTGCAAGACGTTCAAGAGGAACGCCACGTATTGCGAATAGACTCTTTAGACGTGTCAGAGACTTTGCGCAGTTCTATGGTGATGAAATCATTACTAAAGACCGTACAATGCAGGCATTGGACCGTTTAAAAGTAGATAATCTAGGACTAGATGATGTCGATCATAAATACTTACTAGGTATCATCAATCGTTTCCAAGGCGGCCCTGTGGGACTAGAAGCACTTGCTGCAAGTATTGGTGAAGAAAGAATGACATTAGAAGATGTCTATGAACCTTACTTACTACAAAAAGGCTTGATCAAACGTACTTCAAGAGGCAGAATTGCGACAGATCTTGCTTATAGGCATTTTCATATTACAAGAGAGAATTAATTTAATTCTCTTTTTTTATGCGTCAAATTAAGATTATAGGGCTGATTCTTCTAAGTATTGCCTCATTTATATATGGTTATCAAAAGCCTGAGAAGGTCAGTTCAACACAAAAGTCAGAAGTCTATATTACATTAGAAGGTGCTTTTAACAAGACAGGAGAAGTCCCTATAAAAGAAGGGATGACAATGAGTGATTTGGTTAAGGAAGTTGGAGTTAAAGAAAATGCCTGTATGGAATCTTTAAATATGAATAGAAGTATCCAAGCAGAGATGCGTCTTTATTTACCAGAAAAAAGAGCAAATATGATTTCACTCAATAAAGGAACAATAGAAGACTTTATGACATTAAAAGGAGTAGGAGAGAAAACAGCGCAGAAGTTCATAGACTATAGGCAGATACAGCCCTTTTATACAATAGAAGACATTATGAATATACAAGGAATCGGTGAGAAGAAATATCTCATCTACCGTGACTACTTATGCCTTTAAGATATCATTTAGTATATTATGCAGTATTTGTCTTATTACTATCTGTTGCTTATCTTGTTCATCCTTTATTTTATATATTTCTACTAGCTTATTTAATTTATCTAGTAAAACGATTTGGAAGAAAGATGTTATTTCTTCTTTTTTTATTACCAATTATACTTAGACCAGCCACATCATCAGAAGTGCCTTCTATTGTGTCCGGAAAAGTGAAAGATGTTAGAGATAATTATGTTATTTTAAATACTGGTTATGGGAAGATTAAAGCCTATACAGATCATACGTTTCAATATAATGATGAAGTACTTGTCAAATTGAATTTTCTAGATATCAAGCATCGTAAAGATCCTATAGGTTATGATGAATATCATTCATTCAAAGCTAACAATATCGTTGCAAAGGCTAAAATCACTCATGTGACTTCTGTCTTATCTCATCCTTCCTTTTATCAATTATTAGAAAAACAGTTTTCTTCCTCAAAATCTATTAAAAGCTATCAGAAGCTATTTATCTTAGGCATTAAAGATGACACCATTAAAGAAGACTATTCACTCCTCACAAGTCTTTCTCTTGTACATATGTTTGCTCTTTCAGGAATGCATATTCATTTACTCTATAAATGTCTCAGTCTTATTAAATCGTTTATACGTGATGATATTGCAGATATCATTATTAAAGTACTTATAGGCTTTTATGTTTTTTCTATACCTTATAATATATCTCTTCATCGTGCTTTTTATATGTTAGTAATTTATGATCTTGTGAAGGAGAAGTTCAATCAGCTAGATGTTTTATCATTTCTTGTTTTAGTTAATGTTATCAAGAATCCTTATATCATCTTTAGTATTTCTTTTGTCTTTTCATATTTTATTTATTTTCTTGTCATTATGACCAAACATTTTCCATACCGCTCTTTCCTTATTTATTTAGGTGGTATTCCTATTGTCCTCTCACTTAATTTCTCTATCAATATCTTTTCTTATTTCTTAACAGTTCTTCTTTCTCCTTTTATATCCTGTTTTTATATTGTGACACTTCTCTCTCTTATTTTTCCAATAGATCTAATTATGAAGATGATGATTGCCTACCAACAGATGATTCTTACCTTTATTACTTCATTGAATGCAGAAATCATTTTTCAAAAACCAACACTCTCATTTATTATTCTTTATTACATTATCTTGTTTAATATTTTCTTATTGTTAGAAGAAAAAAAGAGTATTCAATTTTCTATGTCGTTGTTGTGCGCACTACTGATTAGCTTCCATATATATAGTATCTATAAACCTTATACGCAGGTCTCTACTATTGATGTAGGACAGGGAGATTGTTCACTCATTCGTCTCCCTTTTAATCAAGGAAATTATTTGATTGATACAGGTGGTAATAGGGAATATGATATTGCCTCACATAATGTCATCCCTTATCTTAAATCACAGGGTATACCGTGTATTGATAGAGTTTATATATCTCATCATGATTATGATCACTATGGTGCATTAGATTCATTAAAGAAGAAATATAAAGTCAAGCGTATTATTGATACGTATCAGAAAGAAGAGAAGAATAAGCTCATTACAATCAAGATGCTTAAAAGTGATGTTATCTATCCTTCCACTAATGAAAACTCATTAGTCATGTTAATAACAACAGGAGGCTATAATTATTTATTTACAGGTGATATCCCAAGTAACGTAGAAGAAGACCTTTATAAGAAATATGGGGAAATAGATGTGGATGTCTTAAAGGTTGCACATCATGGCAGTGGTTATTCTTCTTCTGTAACATTCTTTCAAATGGTTCATCCACGTATCGCAATGATTGGTGTAGGCGAACATAATCTTTATGGTCACCCGGCTCGTGTTGTTATTAAACGATTAGAAGAAAGAAAGATTAAAATACTGCGTACAGATCTTGATGGCAGCTTTTCTATTATCACTTATTTAGGACAACATCTTATTTACCGCTATTAATAAATTTATGGTAGAATAGGACAAAAGGATGGAGAACTATGAATATTGTATTATATGGAGAAGAAAAACTATTACTTGCACAAAGATTAGAAGACTTAAAAAAGAAATATCAATGTACAAGTGATGACATGAACTATATGGTCTATCATGCAGGTGAAACGCCTATGAAGGATATTATTGAAGATGCTTTAACACAGCCTTTTATTACAGAATATAAGATGGTTGTATTAAAGAATCCAATCTTTCTTACAAAAGAGAAACCTAAAAAGAAGCTAGTCACAGATGAAGATGTTAAACTATTTTTAGATTATATTGAACATGATAATCCAACAACATTATTTGTAATATATCATGATCAGCGTAACTTTGATGAAAGAAAGAAAGCAGTTAAATCATTACGTAAAAATGCGAAATGGTATGAAATGGAGAAATTAACCTTCAATCAGCTTTATAAAGCTACCAGAGAAGCCATTGTTCATAGAAATGCCTCTATTGAAGACAATGCTCTTGCTTTATTACTAGAACGCTGTGGAAATGATCTTCTCACTATTTCTAATCAGGTAGAGAAATTATGCCTCTATACACATAGAAAAAAGATAGAAGAAATAGAAACAATAG
>NZ_DAWDDM010000110.1:0-6365 GCF_052354645.1 Catenibacterium sp. | reverse complement strand
ATGAATGATAAAATATTTATAAAAATTTACATTACATAGAAGTGCTTTAGAAAGGTGGTAGATGTTTATGAGAGATTATCATGCGCACGAAATTGGAAATGTAGCTGTTTTAGGACATTCTGGATGTGGTAAGACAAGTATAGTAGAAACTATGGCTTACCGCGCTGGAGCAATTGGTCAGATTGGTAATATCCAAAGTGGTAATACAATTAGTGACTATAGTGCTGAGGAAATTGCACGTCAGTCTTCTATTAATTTATCAATCGTTCCGATTGAATGGGATAACTGTAAGATTAATTTAATAGATGTTCCTGGTACTTTTGACTTCGTAGGTGAAACAGAAGCTGCTTTATCTGTTTGTGAATCTGCTTTAATTATTTGTCCAAGTTATGCGGGTATTTCAGCAGGTACCAAACAGGCAATGTATAAGGCAAGAGATAAAGGTAAGATCATCTATATTAATGGATTAGATAATCCAAATAGTGATTATCCTACAAAGCTTCAGCAGTTAAAGGATACTTATGGTAAGGGTATTGCCCCAATACAGGTACCAATCATGGTTAATAATAAGATGGTTGGTTATGTCAATGTTGCAAAGATGGAAGGACGTATGTTTGAAAATGGTCAGACGCATGTTGCCCCTATTCCTGAAGATATGATGGATGAAGTATTACCAATCAAGGCAATGATTGATGAAGCCGTGGCGAATACAAGTGATGAATTACTTGAAAAATATTTAGAAGAAGAACCTTTCACAAAAGAAGAGATTTCTAATGCATTAAGACAGGGTGTAACTGATGGTAGTTTGATTCCTGTACTTTGTGGTACTGATCGTATTGGTATTAGTATTATCTTAAATTCTATGTGTGCTTTCTTTGATTCAGCCAATCATCCAAAGAATGCACTTATTGTAAAGGATTTAAAGAAAGATGATGAAAAGATCTTAGAATGTAATGAAGATTCGCCTACAAGCTTATTTGTCTTCAAGACAATCACTGACCCATTTGTAGGTAAGACTTCTTATTTCAAAGTAACAAGTGGTACTTTATATGCAGGTATGACTCTTTATAATCCAAAAGAAAAAGAAGATGAAAAGATTGTGAAGATTTATCAGCCTATGGGTAAAAACTTGATTGAAGTAGATAAACTTCATGCAGGGGAAATTGGTGCATTTACACGTTCAACTACATGTCATACAAATGATACATTATGTGATCCACGTTCTCCTATCCTTATTCCTGATACAGAATATTCTAAACCATATTATAAGAAAGCTATTGTACCTCTTGGTAAGAGCAATGAAGAAAAGATTGCGAATGCGATTAATAGATTACTCGAAGAGGATCCTACTTTAGTTTATGAATATAACGAAGAAACAAAGCAACAATGCTTATCTGGTATTGGTGATATTCATCTTGATACAGTTCTCAATAAATTAAAAGCAAGATTTAAAGTAGAAGCAAAGTTTGAAGATGTCAAGATTCCTTATCGTGAAACAATCAAAAAGGAAGTCACTCAAAGAACAAGATATAAGAAACAGTATGGTGGTCATGGACAGTTTGGTGAAGTAGAAATTACTTTCAAACCTTCTCGTGATTATGATAAGCCTTATATTTTTAAGGAAGAAGTATTTGGTGGTGCTGTACCTCGTACTTATTTCCCTGCTGTTGAAAAGGGACTTATTGAAAGTGTAAAAGCAGGATGCTTAGGTGGTTATCCAGTATTAGGTATTGAAGCAACTCTTATTGATGGTGCCTATCATTCTGTTGACTCTTCTGAAATGGCCTTTAAGACTGCAACATCTATGTGCTTCAAGGAAGCAATGCCTAAGGCAGAGCCTGCATTACTTGAACCATATATGAAGATGAAGGTTATTATTGATGATGAGTTTACAGGTGATATTATGAGTCATTTAAATACATTACGTGCGAGAGTCATCGGTTCTGATGTATTTGAAGATGGATTAATTAAGATCATTGCAGAAGCACCTATGAGTGAAGTGATGAACTATGCAGTTGATCTTCGTTCTATGACTCAAGGTCAGGGTGTCTTTGAAATGGAATTCCTTGATTATGAATTTGCACCTGCAAATGTAGTAAAAAAGATTTTAAATAAATAATGAAGCGAGGGAGTTTAATTTTTGAACTCCCCCGCTTTTCTATTGGAACAATGATTGAAGATTGACTAAATAGCTTTGTTTATCATCATAGATGATCAATTTGTTTTCTCCTTCATATTCATAGAGTGAAATATCAACACCATTTTTAAATGGTAAAGATAATGGGACATAGCTATTCTTTTGAATATCATAGAGATAATAATTGACATGCTTATCATAGAAAGAATCTTCATTTTCATTTGTGATAAGAAGATATTGACTTGTAGAACTTGCAATTTTTATACGATAATTTTCTTCCTTTATTTCACAACTCTTTCTAGTGACATGATTAATGATTGTATTATCTACTAATTCAAATGCAGACGCAAATTCAGTAATACCATTCCATTTTTCAACCACCTTCTGCGTTGCACAATCAATCACAATCGTATAATCATCACCATAAGTAATAATATAATCATCACCATAAAATGAATGTTCATTTGATAAAGCATACCCACATATATCAGGCACAATCTTTTCTGTCTTATTGACTGTATCATAGATTGTCCAATACTCATCCTGCTTATTAATAAGTAGATAACGTCCATGAGGTGATAGGTATGGATTTACAGAACGATGATCAGTGGTTATTGCTTCAATATTTCCTGTCTTCATATTCAAGGCAATGATATCATTCTCTTTTGTAGATAAATAGACAGTATTGTTAAATATACGATTAACACCATACTCTAAATAACCTGAAAAATCATACATGAAAATATCATGATGGTAACGCACATATTTAAAAGAGAACGGCTTCTTATAAATTCCCTTATAAGTACGTGGTTTTTGTTGTTTGATTTGATTATGATTCATAAGGTAGATATTTTTTATTTTATCGTCCTTGGTATATGTATATCCAAAAGGAGCCTCACCCCAGCTGATATCCTTAAAAGCCACATTCTCAACAGGATGAATATCATCTTTAGAAAAGTGATTTGTCAGCCATTCTGACATATCAGAATGAAATGCACTGACAGTTATTAAAGAAATACATACAATAACAGCTGTTAAAACCATAGAAAATGAATAATGTTTTTTCTTTTGTGTATATGTGATCTTCTTCCAATCTTCTGGCGTTTGAATATCATCAAATTCCTTCCATTTATTCATCATCCTCACCCACTTTCTTCTTTAGTATCTCCCTTCCTCTTTTTAATCTTGATTTCACTGTATTGATATTCATCTTTAATATTTCTGAAATTTCATCTGTTTTATATCCTTCATAGTAATATAGATAAAGTACATTCTTATAACGCGTTGGCATATCTAATATCACAGGAAGCAATACATAATCCTTCTTTCCATCTTGTATAAGCACATCTTCTATATTAATTGTCTTCTTATAGAAAACACGACGATAATCCTTACATGTATTGATTGTGACACGAATCAGCCAGTGTTTTAGATAATCAGGGTCTTCTATCATGCCGTGCTTATAGAGTTTAATGAAAACTTCTTGAAAACAGTCTTTCGCATCGTCGCTATTTCTCAAATTCATGATACAAATGCGAGTCACCATATCCCCATAGGTATCAATTACATCTTCTATTGTCATGATATTTCCCTCCCTTCACTATTAATACGATGATTTCCTCCATTTGGTTGCACATATGTGCTGAATTATTTTACTTTAAGGTCTATAATAAAGTCTACAAGGAGGAGAGAATGTATGCCATGTACGACATTACTAGTAGGTAAGAATGCATCTTATGATGGTTCTACCTTAATCGCAAGAAATGATGATTCACAGTCTACAAGATTTACACCAAAGAAACTTGCAGTGATTCATCCAGAACAACAAAAAAGAGAATATGAAACAGTATTATCTCATTTAAAGATTCAATTACCTGATAATCCAATGAGATATACTGCGATGCCAAATGCCTTAAAAGGTGAAGGTATCTGGGCAGCAAGTGGAATTAATGAAGCCGAAGTCGCAATGACAGCGACAGAAACAATCACTTCTAATCCTCGTGTATTAGGGGCTGATCCACTTGTAGAATATGATGAAGAAACAAATACACCAGGCGGTATTGGTGAAGAAGATATTGTCTATCTTGTATTACCTTATATTCATAGTGCAAGAGAAGGTGTTTTAAGACTTGGTTCTTTACTAGAAAAGTATGGAACATATGAAATGAACGGAATTGCCTTCTCTGATCATGATGAAATCTGGTGGTTAGAAACTATTGGTGGTCATCATTGGATTGCAAGAAGAGTTCCTGATGATGCTTATGTTGTAATGCCTAACCAGTTAGGTATTGATACATTTGATTTAAAGGATGCTTTTACTACTCAAGAAAATCATTTATGTAGTGATGATTTAAAGGAATTTATTGAAAAGAATCATTTATGTTTGAATCTAGGTGATTCATTTAATGCACGCTATGCATTTGGTTCACATGATGATTCAGATCATGTTTACAACACACCACGTGATTGGTTTATTAGACGTTATTTAAATCCACGTACTTATAAATGGGATGGAGAAAATGCAGACTTTACACCATTTTCTGATGATATTCCTTGGACTATGGTACCTGAAAGAAAGATTACTGTTGAAGATGTAAAATATGCATTATCAACTCATTTCCAGAATACGCCTTATGATCCATATATTACGCGTGGAGATTTATCTAATAAAGGTGCATTACGTCCTGTAGGAATCAATAGAAACGACTTCTTATCTGTATTACAGGTAAGACAGGGACAGGAACCTATTGAATGGTTTACATTTGGTTCAAATGTATTCAATACACTTGTTCCATTATATATTCATATTGATACCGTACCTGAATATTACAGTAATACAACAGGTGAAGTATCTACTGATAACTTCTATTGGGCCAATAGACTTATAGGAGCTATGGCTGATGCATGTGATAAACAATCAGCCATCCATATTGAACGTTATCAAAGAGTGGTACAATCTCATTCACATCATATTATTCATACATATGATGAACTAATTGAAAAAGAAACAGATGAAGCAAGAAAAACAGAGCTAAGACATGAAGCCAATCAAAAGGCAGCTGATATGTTGAAGAAGGAAACTTCAAAGACATTACATCTTGTCTTAGATGAATTAAGCTTTACTATGAAGAATAAATTTGCCCGTTCTGATGCATAAGAAAAGAAGCCTCGGCTTCTTTTTTTAGTTATTTGAGGCTGAACACTTTTCAGCATCTATTGCTAGTACTACTAGTAATGCATAAAGTGCATCCTGGCTATTGTGAACATCAATGACATAGACATCTGTAAAATGAAATAGTTCTTTTGATATAGTCGCAATTTCATGATAAGAATCACTTATAGTGTAATTCCAGTTCATGAAATCTCCATTAATAGACCAGTCATTAAATTCTAAAACATATTTAGGAAATAAGCTGATTTTCTTTTGGAATGAACCGATATAATGATCATCTATGTAGATACTAAATCTTGGCATGAATGTCAAGATTTCTTCTTTAATGGTTGCTAGACAATGACCTGAAGGGTCATATACATCTAATTTATGACCCCATGAAAGACGACTGCTGACTTTATAGACAACCTGATCATATTCATCATAGATATCATAACTATCCATCAGACTGAAAATTCTTTGTTTTAATATAAGTTTCATATCATTTATCCTCTTTAGAATACAATTATATCATTTTCTTTATGCTTAATACCATAGACAAGATAATCATTCCAATCTTTATGCCTATAAGGATAGGCTATATCTATTTCGATAGAGGGATAGTTCTTATTTAAAATATCAACGATTGTATGAACAGCCTGTCTTCCTGCTTGATCATTGTCTAATCTTAATAAGACTCTTTCTATTGGTTGATGTTCTAAATGATAAAAGAGTGCACGATAATGAGAGACAGAATTAAGTGATAGATAATCATACTTCTTAAAGTTATTTGTAAGAGTCATTAGAGACATCATATCAATAATAGATTCAGTCACAATAAGCAGTGAAGAGTTATGCGATATATAAAAACAATGGTTATAATCATTTCCTGCCTGCTCACGCATATAGCGATTATTCTTGATACTTCCCCTTTTACTTATAAATACTGGTTGACTTCCTTTATAAGATACAAAGACAAGATTATGGTGCACTGCTTCCTGGTAGAGATAATCATGATCAATAAAATAATCAATAATATTGAGACTAATGCCTCTTTCATATAAATAATAATAGACC
>NZ_DAWDDM010000109.1:0-6393 GCF_052354645.1 Catenibacterium sp. | reverse complement strand
ATTTCAGCTTACTCAATCCATGCTTCTTCATTAGCAGAAACAACACTTTGATTTAACATGCTCATAAGTTTCATCTCAGCAACAAGTTTATCGTACTTCATTGCTTTTTCATACATTTCCTCCTGTTCATTGATATCCATAATCGTATAGCAGCCATGACCATTTTTTGTCAAATAAACAGGTGAACCAACAGATACTTTTTCTAGCACTTGATTATAATTTCTTAAATCTGAAATAGGTTTAATAACGGGCATAATAATCACTCCTTACATCATTATTATACGTATTTATTAAGAATAATTCAAAGTAATATTTTTTGAAGAATTTTACTAATAATTTGGTTTTCCACTCTTTTATCTAAAAGAAAACGGCAGAAATGACTACATGAATAAGACTGCACGCAGGGTGATTGATTACTTTATCGATCATGATATTAGAACATAGGCAAACTTTTGGCATAAGGATGTCATACCAGTCTATAAGAGTGATGCTACTGAAAAATACCATTTCAGTGAAAAGAGAATAAATCGTGGACAGTACAGAACAGCTCATGGACAAGTTCTGAATGCAGATGTAAATGGTGCATTAAATATCATGCGTAAAAGTAGCGTTGTGGATGCAAATATTGTCTATACAGTAGAGGCGAAGTGGACACGCAATAAGAATACGGAGTATTAAGTCGAGGTAGTTCACAAGTAGAAAATGTCATGCCCCTGTTGACATAACATATAAGCGACTGCCTGTCGCACAAAAAAAGAACCTCATAATGAGATTCTTATAAGAAAGTACTTTCATATTATCTAGAAGAACTTATATTCCTTTAATAGGGCTTCTAGATCAGAGCCCTCTATTCTTTTTAACAACTCTTTTAAGACAAGACGTTTTGTGAATGACTGAGTTTCCATGAATGTCTCATCACCATATAAAGATGAGAAGACACTTAAATAGTCTTCAATAGAATAACGATAAGCTGGAATACTTCTAGTGATATGTAATAAACTATACACTGCATTCATTGCGGTATGCACAAGATAATCCAAGCTACCTGGATATTCATAAGGTAATGAAACTCCTTCACCTATATAAGCATAGTTTCTTCCATTGATGTGTGCTTCACAATGAGTACTAGTATGAGTGTAAGGAACGGTAGAAGCAGACATCAATGAGAGTTCATTGATTTTATCTTGTGGAATACCTAAATGATAAAGCCATTCTGCACATATCTCATAGCCTTTACTTTCTAACATAGACTTTTCTACATAATCACCTGTTTTCTCTGGATGTAATCCATGAAGTAAAATGACACATTCATTCTCTTTCTGGTTCTTATAGTAAGGCTGTCTTGGTATTGTCCAGTTGAGTTCCCAGGCTGATTCATTAATAGGAATCACACCACCTGTAATATCTTCACCAGAAAGTGGGTCTTTTTGAAGAATATTTCTTAAGTAATGGATGATCTTCTCATCCTGAGTTGTAACAACTGCATGTCCTATAGAATCTTTACTGTGACTTGTATGAATAAATAGAAGATCCTGATTTGTAAGTCCAATCGTTTCTTCTATCTCTTCACTCTTAATTGTAAAGGCAGTAGCTGTATTGTCTTCTATTTCTACATGAGTGACTTCAGTATTGAAATGGAAGACAACATGATGTGCATCTAAGTATTCTATAATAGGTACAATCACTGATTCATACATACAGTACTTAGGAGAAATCATGCTGTGAGAGGTCAATATATGCATATAACGATGTAATGTCACTTTAAATGAATAAGCATCATTGACTGGAAATAAAGCATGCCAATAATAGTAGAAATCAGATTCCATAAAGTCCTGACTGAATACATCTTTAACCTGTTTACCTTCTAATTGTTCATCTGGAGTAAAGAAGAAATGAACAAGTTCTGATATTAATTGATCACTTAATTGTATATTATGAACAGTCTTCATAGGTGCATCATGATTCAAATAAGTCATTTCATCTAAAACAGTGAGTCCTTCTGTTTCTATAGAAGGTATAGAACGTAATATATCCCATAAATAGAGACTACGATTATCTACAAAGGAAAGATAAGACTCATAATGATGAAATGAATCTACTGAATCAATAATATGAATATGTTCACCCTTTAATGAACCATCTCTCAACAAATAACAGGCAGTCACTAAGCTAGTAAAGTCACTTCCTAATATATATGCATTATGTGCATCAATGTTTTCTCTTTTTCTTGGCTTCACAAATAAATCCATGGCAATCCCCCCTATCCTCATAGTATAGAAAAAATAAAATATAAAAAAATAAACATCCCATACAAGATGTTTATTCTTTATACATTATAGTGTTTTTGTTTAAAAAGTTTCATAGCGTTTTAAGGCTGCTTTGATGTTTCCTTTGATTGCTTTATCTAGTTTACGGATAATAAGTTCTGGGTCTTGTCGCATATCATTATTGATCCATTCTAATGTAAGACCTACAAATGAATACTTATAGAAATTCGCAAGGAACGCTTTATCATCTTCTCTAACATTCATTCCTACAGCCTGTTCATCTACAACATCCTTTAATAACTTATATACAATTCTATAAAGATATGTTTCTACATGTTCACGACTAACAGAACGATAAACATTAGTGACAAATGATTTGTTGTCTAAGATAGCACCAAAGAGTGCATAGAGACCTTCTTCCCATGTATCAGATGTTTTATGGCCCATCATTACTTCTTCAGCATCCTGAATACATGACCATTCTACAAGATCATAAATATCCTGGAAATGATAATAGAAAGTCATACGGCTGATACCACAGTCTTCTGCAATATCATTAATAGTGATCTTATCAAGAGGCTTCTTTAATAATAAATGTTTCAAAGACGCTTCAATAGCGCGTTTCGTAGTTTGTGACATTTTGGCCCTCCTTATATTCACTATTATGCACGTTGTTTCTACATTTTACAACAAAAACGTATAGACGATATTAATGATTGGCATAGTAATAATACATAAAAGAATAGATAATGCGTTAATAACTGAACTTTCAAAAGCATGATTATCATATAATTGCGCAAACTGAGTCACAGTAGATGCAGAAGGCCCACTGGCAGCAAGTAATGAAATCATTAATACTTGTGATGCACTTGGGAATAGTTTTGTCATACCTGTAAAAATAAAAACTAATAAAATAATTGCTGGGAATACAACTAAACGAAGGAAACATACGACATAAGCACGGACATCAGTAAATACTTCCTTCATATTCATACCAGCAAGTAACATTCCTACTACAAACATACTCAATGGTCCCATTAAGCTGCCCATACCAGATACAGCACTCTGAAACATCGTAGGCAATTTAATCTGTAAGAAGAACATAATGATACCTGCTGCAATCGCAATCATATTGATGTTCAAGAGGATCTTCTTTAAATCAAAGTGTGTATCTTCACTAATAATGAACTTACAATGTGTCCACAATAATATAGTCTGTACAATCATATACCCTGAACAATAAAAAACCATTTCGTTCCCTAATACGATAGAAACAAGAGGAAGAATCAAGTTTCCACAGTTAGGATACATGATAGACATTGATTCAATCGCATTAAAATGACATTTCTTTGTGAGTATCTTAGCAAGTATATAATAAATAATATGTACAAGAATAGCTGCACCAATAGAGAGTAAGAAACCTTTGAGTTTCTCTTCTGTTAAGTCAATCTGGAATGAATTGATGATTGCACAAGGTGCAGAAACATATAATACAATCTGTGATAAAAGTTTAGATTCTGATATTGTACATATATCTGTTTTAATCAGTACATATCCTACTCCTATCATAATAAATAAAGCGCCAATTTGTGTAGCAAGTGAAATAGCTAAATCCATATCTTTAACCCCCTAGAAGGCATCATACACTTATTATCTTCTAAAAGCATCTTTTTGCATAAGATGAAAAAAGTGATTGTCGCAATGATGTGAAAATTTTAATACATTGTATATATGCATTATTCATTCTACAACACTTATTCAAATATATATACTTGTTGATATTATTATAATATAATATATTTATAAATCACTTAACATAAAGAGAAAGGAGAAAATCATGTCTACAAGTATTATTTACTTCTTAATTGTATTGATTCTACAGTTACTCTTATTCCTATTTATCAAACGTAATCATAATAATAGCGTACTACTTGTTTTGATTTCTTTAGGTATTTCTATATCTGCTGCAATATCTTTGTGGAACACAGCTATTCTTATAGATGAATTGGGTATAAGTTCCAGTAGTCTCGATACATTATTCTTCGGCATATCTATCATATTATCTTTAGTTAATATGTATACTGTACTCAAAGAGAAATAATCAGACCATATAGTCACATACGACTATATGGTTTTTTAGTAAAAGAAAACACCAAATAGATGCCCATTTGGTATTTCACATGATTTTACATATTCTCTTGTTCTTTCGCGGATTCCTGTAATAATTGATAGTTTTCCATGAACTCTTCACTATTACTCACATAAGCATAAGAAATATACTTATGCGCAATCTTGATCTTATGTTTACTTACTGCCTTGATTGATTTAATATCTTTTACCTCAATCATTTCTGGAAGTAATGCGACATATTTCCATGTATATATCATGATAATATCGCTATATAAGTGAAGATTATAGCCAGCAAGACAGATTAATGCGATAGTAATAGTCATAATAAGAGCTAAGACAAAACGCATCTGTGAATGCCATACAACTTTGGAATAAATAGATAATGCGAGTAATGCAGGAATCATAATAATCATAAATACTGTTACTCTAAAATCTTTGAATTTTTTCATTTATATCACCTTTTCACATTCTACATGGATTAAGGTCATTTGACAAGTTGTTGAATTTGTCTTACACTCATTTCATAAAAATATTGGAGGTATTCAATGAAAATCAAGAAATTTCTATCTGAACTACTTGGTACTTTCCTACTTGTATTTCTAGGTACTACAGCTTATGCATTACTTGGATCTACAGGATTAGGTTCTACATATAGTACAGTAGCAGGTATTATCGGTATTGCAGTTGTATTTGGTCTTGCAATGACATTCGTTTATTATATGTTCTCTTCTATTTCAGGAGCACATGTCAATCCAGCAGTGTCTGTCGCAATGTATTTTAATGGAGCTATCTCTCTCATAGAAATGATCCTTTATATTGTGGCACAACTATTAGGTGCACTTCTTGCAAGTGGATTACTACTTGGTATTCTTAAATGTATTCCTAGTGTATCTATTACAACTTTAGGTGTTGGACAGACAGGATATAGCTCTTTAAGTATGATTTCATTAGATATAAAGGGTGCTATTCTTATAGAAGCTGTATTAACTTTTGTATTTGTATTAGTATACTTACATGTAGTAAATGATGAAAGATTAGAAAAACTATCTGGATTATTAATCGGTGGTGCTTTAACACTTGTCACTATTTTAGGTATCCCATTTACTGGTGCTTCTATTAACCCTGCAAGATCATTTGGTCCAGCAGTTATTATGAAGATACTTGGCAAAGGCACTGCACTTAATCAGTTATGGGTATTCTTATTATCACCACTTATTGGTGCTTTAGTTGCTTATATCGTTTATAAGTTATTAAAAGGTGAAAAGATTGCATAGTTAAACTGATTTAAAAATCTAGGGGCTGTAACGAATAGACAGTATTGACTACTACCTTGAGCGTTACAGCCCTTTTTCGTATATACTCTCCTAAAAAGGTTATTCTCTTTTGCATGATGAATACTTATTCATATTTTAGACGTACTTAAAAACATTAGAAAAGAGATAGCTTCCGCTATCTCCCAGAACCCCTGCTATAAGTTAGGATTATTATGTATATACTAGTAATTCGCTTTTTTATTATAACCTAGAATTTGAAGAAGTTTTTAATTTCATCCTTAAAGAAGTAGATAAGTAACACTGTATTTCCAACAAAAGGAGTTAAAAGACATGAGTGGAAAAATGTTGGTATTGAAACAAACTCAAATAGCGTATCTGCGATAGGGATTGCCACAATTGTTTGATCAGGATAAAAAGAAACTGCAATAAATAAAATCACATAGATAACAAAACAGAAAAGAAATTTTATTGTTTTAGTACTCATAAAATTATACCTCTATACATTAAGATTTAGATTTAACATCAATATAGGATGCTGGCGTCTTTTTGGAAATGTAGTTATATGAATCATATAATCCACTTGAATCAAAGTAATATGTTCTCATATGTTTTACCAAGAAATCTCCAGATATTCCAAGACGACTATATTTTTATATTGAGGTGGGGGTTTCTGCCGTTTTCACTTAGATAAATGTAAACGCTTTCTACACTATATATTATAC